>DASUTZ010000270.1:0-6040 GCA_036374295.1 Actinomycetota bacterium | reverse complement strand
CGCCGCGCGCGAACGCGCGCGGCGGCCGCCCCGTGTCGGAACCCGACCTCTGGCCTAGGATTGACCGGATGAGAGCCGTCGGGGAGGCCCGAGCTCGGGTCGCGATGATCTCCCTGCACACGTCACCGCTGGATCCGCCAGGCACGGGCGACTCGGGCGGCATGAACGTCCACGTCCGCGAGACGATGCACCGCCTGGCCGATCGGGATGTCGCGGTGGACGTCTACACGCGCTGCGCCGGACGGGGGGTCCCCGAGGTGCACGAGCTGACGCCGCTCACCCGCGTGATCCAGGTCCAGGCCGGACCCTGCGCCGCGGTGCACAAGCGCGACCTCCCCGAGCTCGTCCCCGACTTCGTCCGCTCGTTCCTGGGCCGCGACCTCCCCCCCTACGACGTGATCCACGCCCACTACTGGCTGTCGGGCCAGGCCGCCCGCGCCGCCCGCTCGACCTGGGGGGCGCCGCTGGTGGCGTCGTTCCACACCCTGGGGCGCGTCAAGAACGCCTCGCTGGCCCCGGGGGAGCCCCCCGAGCCCGAGACCCGGATACGCGGCGAGGAGGCCCTGATCCGCTCGGCCGATCGCGTGGTGGCCCCCACCGAGATCGAGGCCCGCGACCTCGTGAATCGGTACCGGGCCCGCCCCGGCGCGATCCGCGTCGTGCATCCGGGGGTGGACCGCTTCCTGTTCCGTCCTCGGCCCAAGGACGCGTCCAGGATGGCCTGGGGCCTCGAGGGCAGCCGCGTGGCGCTCTTCGTGGGCCGTCTCCAGCCGCACAAGGGGCCCGACGTGGCGATCCGCACGGTGGCCGAGGCGATGCGAGCCGATCCCGACGCGACACGCGACCTGGTGCTCGTCCTGGCCGGCGGCTCGAGCGGCGGCTGGGGCCCGGCCGACCTCCAGGCGCTGGCCCGCGCCGAGGGGATCGCGGACCGGGTCCGCTTCGTGGACAGCGTGATCCACGAGGAGCTGCCCTCGCTGTACGCGTCGGCCGACGTCCTGCTCGTCCCCTCGCGCACCGAGTCGTTCGGCCTCGCCGCGCTCGAGGCCCAGGCGTGCGGTGTTCCCGTCGTCGCGGCCTCCGTCGGAGGCCTCCGCCTCGTCGTGGGCGACGGCGAGAGCGGCTTCCTGGTGCCCGGTCACGATCCTCGCGACCACGCGAAGCGCGTGCTGCGGATCCTCCGCTCGCCCAAGCTCGTGATGCGCATGTCGGCCGCGGCTGAGCACCGCGCCGAACGGTTCCCCTGGGATCGCACCGTGGACGACCTCCTCGACGTCTACGGGGAGCTCGCGCCCGTCCTCGCCGACCCGGACGCGGCGGTGGCGCCGTGAGCGACGAGGCCGTTCGGATCCTGGCCTTCCTCCGGGAGCGAGCCCAGGAGGAGGAGCTGACGCTCCTCGCGTCCAGCGATCGAGCCTGGGACGTTCTGCTTCCCTCGTACTGGAAGGAGACCCTGGCGGTGAGCCTGGAGCTGGGCGACTGGAACCTGCGGGGTGAGTCGTTCTTCATGCGAGGGCCCGAGGAGAACCGGGCGGAGACCTTCCACCTGCTGCTGCAGCGGAACCGCCGGCCGGGCCCATGGCGGTTCGCGGCGAACGAGGGGGGCGACATCAGCCTCCTCGCCTCGATCCCCCGAGCCGCCGTCACGGAGGAGGAGCTCGACCGGCTGCTCGGCTCGCTGGTCCAGATCACCGACGAGACCTTCGTCCCCGCGATGAAGCTGGGGTACGAGCGCGGCCTTGCGGAGCAGGTGGAGCGCGGCGGGCCCGGCCTCGACCAGCCTCCTCCGTGGGCCCGCTGATTTTTTTTCTGCCGGGCTGACCTGCGGAAACCGGTGGCGACCTGGGGTTTTGGCACCTTGACGGGCTTCCTCGCCGTCGCTAGATTGCCGGCTAGCTCCGAGCAGCTGAACCGCTCGGATCGGGCTCCAAGCGGGGCCCCCTGGGAAAGCTGTAAGGCTAACTGGGCGCACCTGCTCCTGCGGTTGGGAAGGCCAACTAGCTGTAGGGGTGGGGAGGCTCGGAAGGCCCCAAGGCCCAACGAAAGGGGCTACCGGGAGGGGTACCGGAGCGATCGGGTAGGTTGCTCGGAGCGCTAAGCCCGAGGGGCTGAAGGTGGCTGTCGCGATCATCGAGCTTCGGCTCGAGGGTCGGGACGGCGAGCCGGAGGTCCCTCGGGCTTTTCCTATACTGTGGCCATCTCGACCCAGGGGGGTTCCGATGGCAGGCCGCGCGCTCATCGTCACCGACATCCAGAACGGTTTCACACGCATCGGCAATCTCGCCAGCGAGCGGATGACCGCCCTGATCCCCACGATCGTCCGGATCGCGGAGGAGGAGCGCGCCGCGGGGACCCCGATCATCTTCACGAAGGACACTCACGTCGAGAACGACAAGGAGTTCGAGGTGTTCCCCCCTCACTGCATCGAGGGGACCGAGGAGCACGACCTGGTCGAGGAGCTGCTGCCCTTCGAGAGCGACGCTGAGGCCGTGATCGAGAAGCATCGCTATTCGGCCTTCTTCCAGACGGAGCTGGACAAGGTCCTGGAGCGCCTGGCTCCCGACGAGGTCCACATCGTGGGCGTGTGCAGCGACATCTGCGTCCTGCACACGACCGCGGACCTCCGCAACCACGACTACCCCGTCGTCATCCGCAGGGAAGGCGTGGAGACGTTCGACGGTCCAGGCCACGACGCCGACGAGATGAACCGCTTCGCACTGACGCACGCCGAGACGATCCTGGGCGCGAAGGTGGTGTGAGATGACCGAGCGACGGGTGGCGATCCTGGGCGGCGGGAAGATGGGGGAGGCGCTCCTCTCGGGGCTCCTCCGGTCGGGCCGCAGCCCCGAGGACATCATGGTGACCGTCCGCCGGGAGGAGCGGGCCGCCGAGCTCGCCGAGGAGTACGGCGTCCAGACCGCGCTCGACAACGAGGAGGCCGTGGGGTGGGCGAAGGTGCTCGTCCTCTCGGTGAAGCCGCAGGACATGGAGGCCCTGCTCGAGCAGATCGCCCCTGCGGTCACCGAGGACCACGTGATCGTGAGCGTGGCGGCCGGGATCCGCTGCGCGCTGATCGAGCGGATGACGCCCGGGGACGTGCCGGTGGTCCGGGTGATGTCCAACGTCCCCGTTCACGTGGACGAGGCGATGTCGGCGATCAGCCCCGGAGCTCACGCGGAGGACAAGGACCTGGCCATCGCCGAGGAGCTGCTGGCCTCGGTGGGCAAGGTGATCCGTCTCCCGGAGAAGCACCAGGACGCGGTGACCGCCACGTCCGGCTCGGGCCCCGCCTACTTCGCGCTCCTGGCCGAGGCGATGATCGACGCCTGCATCCTTTTGGGGCTCTCGCGGGACGTGGCCACCGAGCTGATCGTGCAGACGATGATCGGGTCGGCGAAGATGCTGAGGGACATGAACTCGCACCCGGTGGAGCTGCGGGAGATGGTGACCTCGCCGGGCGGGACGACGATCGCGGCCATCCGCGAGCTGGAGAACGCGGGCGTGCGGGCCGCGTTCCTCAACGCGATCGAGGCGGCCCGCCAGCGCAGCGTGGAGCTGGCCAAGGGCGAGGACGCCGAAGAGGTCTGAGGAGGAGGTCGGATGGGCAGGGGAGACCGCAGGAAGGTGCGATGGGCGCACGACCGCGAGCGGAAGAAACGGGAGCGCGACCGACGGAGGGCGCAGGCGAAGGGCGAGGCCCGGAAGGCCGCCAAGAGCTGAGGAGGGTTCGATGTTCCCACTCTCGAAGGGCCGCGTGGCCAGGCAGGCGCACGTGGGCCTCCCGGACGGCACCTACGAGGAGGAGCACGGCCGCGAGGCGTTCGACGGCCGGGCCTCCCACCTGTACCGATCGCACCCGCCCACCGCGTGGGTCAGGTTGGACGGGCCGCTGCGGCCCCGCGCCTACGACCTCAGCGGCCTGAAGACGCCGGATCAGGCCGACGCAGACGCCGGCTGGCAGCGCGTCCTCTTCAACGAGGACGTCGCGATCTACGTATCGCGGCCCACCGGCGCGCCGTCGTGGTACCTGCGGGACGCCGATGGCGACCTCTGCTACTTCGTCCACCGGGGGACCGGGACGCTGGAGACCGACTACGGGCCCCTGGGGTTCCGTGATGGCGACTACCTCATCGTCCCCAAGGGGACGACGCACCGCGTGATCCCCGAGGGGGAGGACACCTACCTCTACGTGATCGAGGCCGCCGGCGAGTACCACCTCCCGGACAAGGGGATCCTGGGGAAGCACGCGCTGTTCGACCCCGGCGTGATCGAGACGCCGGAGCCCGAGCCCCGCGAGGAGGAGGGCGAGTTCGAGGTCCGGGTGAAGCGCGACGACTCGTTCACCACGCTCGTCTATCCGTTCCACCCGCTCGACGTCGTGGGGTGGCAGGGCGACCTCTGCCCGCTGCGGGTCAACGTGGAGGACTTCCGGCCGGTGGTCTCGCCTCGGTACCACCTGCCACCGTCGGTCCACGTCACGTGGGAGGCGGACGGGTTCGAGATCGGGACGTTCGCGCCCAGGCCGACCGAGACAGGCGATCCGACGGCGCTGCGGGTGCCCTTCTTCCACTCGAACATCGACCGGGACGAGGTGCTCTTCTACCACCGCGGGCAGTTCTTCTCGCGGGCGGGGATCGGCGAGGCGTTCATCACCCACCACCCGCAGGGCCTGCATCACGGCCCGCAGGCGGCGGCGATGGAGGCCGGCAAGACGAAGGAGTTCGCCGACGAGTACGCGATCATGGTCGAGACGCTGCGGCCGCTGCAGCGCGACGAGGCGATCGCCGCGGTCGAGGACGAGAGCTACGCCACGTCCTGGGCCCGGGGGCTCGGCCTGATCGAGTAGCTCAGCGGGCGAGCGTCCGGAGGGCCCGCTCCATCGCCTGGGTCACCCCCGGGTCGGGGTCGGCGGCTCGGGCTCGCTCCAGGGGCTGGACCGCTCGCTCGTCCCCGATGAGCGCCAGCGCGTCCCCGGCCTTGATCCGGACGCCTCGCTCGGGGTCCTGGAGGCGCTCGATGAGGGGCTCCACGGCGGCCCGGGCCCGCTGGTATCCGAGGCGCTCGCAGGCGATCCTCCGCCGGTCGGGACGGGGGTGGGCGAGCATCTCGAGGAGGGCGGGGACGTCGCCGGGCGGAGGATCGCCTGCGAGCGCCTCCCCCTCGGCCGGCAGCGTCACCGTTTCGACGGCCGGGTCCGGATCTGGGTCTGGGATCACGACGGGGCCGGCGCCCTCGTCGGCCAGGTCCCGCAGGTCGATCTCGTAGACGGGCTCGGTGCGCTGGTCGGTCACGACCCCAGGGCTTCGGCGATGTGCACGTTGTTGAGGGCGGCGCCCTTGCGGAGGTTGTCCTGGCAGACGAACAGCGAGAGGCCGTGCTCCATGGCCGGGTTGGCGCGGACCCGCCCCACGAGGGTGTCGTCGATCCCGGCGGCCGCCTGCGCGGTCGGGTACCCGGCACGCTCGGGGTCGTCCACGACGCTAACCCCCGGGAAGGCGGCCAGCAGCTCGCGGGCCTCTTCGGGAGCCATCGGCCTCTCCAACGAGAGCGCCACCGAGACCGCGTGGCCGACCACGACCGGCACGCGTACCGACGTAGCGTGCGCGATCAGGTCCGGGTGCTCGAGGATCTTGCGGCTCTCCGCCTCCATCTTAGCCTCCTCGGTGGAGGTGTCGGCCCCCGCGGGGAAGATCTCGCACTGCGGGAACACGTTGAAGGCGATCAAGTGCGGGTAGACCTCGGGCCCGGGCCCGTCGAGCTCCTCCTGGCCCCGCAGCCCCTCCACCTGGTCGATCGTCTTGCGGGTCTCGTCGAGCAGCTCCTGCATCGCCCGTCGGCCGGTGCCCGAGACCGACTGATAGGCCGAGGTCACCATGGCCCGGACGCCGGCGGCCCGGTGGAGCGGGGCCACGGCCATCAGCGCGGTCGTCGCGGTGCAGTTCGGGTTGGCGATCAGGCCGTCGTGGTCCCGGAGCGCGTGGGCGTTGATCTCGGGGATCACGAGCGGGACGCCCGGGTCCTGCCGGAACGCCGAGGAGTT
>DASUTZ010000269.1:0-3794 GCA_036374295.1 Actinomycetota bacterium | reverse complement strand
CGCACGGCGGACGTCACCGTCACCGAACCCGGCGCCCGAACCCCCCGCATCGTCATGCAGAGGTGCTCGGCCTCGATCACCACGAACACCCCGCGGGGCCGAAGCACCTTCTCGATCGTGTCCGCGATCTGCGTCGTCAGCCGCTCCTGAACCTGCGGCCGCTTCGCGAACACCTCGACCAGCCTGGCCAGCTTCGACAGCCCCGTGATCCGCCCGTCCTTGCCCGGGATGTACGCCACGTGCGCCTTCCCCACCCACGGCACGAGGTGGTGCTCGCACATCGAGTAGAGCGGCATGTCCCGCACCATGACCATCTCGCTGTGGCCGGCCTCGAACGTGACGTCGAGAACCGCCTCGGGGTCCTGGCGCATCCCCGCGAAGATCTCGCGGTACATCGCCGCGACGCGGCGGGGGGTCTCCTTGAGGCCGTCGCGGCCGGGGTCCTCGCCGATCGCCTCGAGCAGGCGCTCGACGGCATCCTCGGCCTTCCGCTCGTCGAACTCGGGCATCAGCTCCGGCGGCCGCTGCCGGGGCTCCTCCGGAACGCGGCGATCCCGGCGCCCCGCCGCTCGCCGTTCTTCCGGGTCCCGCGTGCGCCCTTCAGGATCTCGGCCACCTCGTCCTTGTCCAGCGTCTCCCGCTCCATCAAGGCCTCCGCCAGCCCGTCGAGCTTCTTGCGGTTCCGCTTGAGCGTGGCCAGCGCCTCGTCGTGCGCCTCGTCGATCAGGCGCCGCACCTCGGTGTCGATCTCGAAAGCGACCTGGTCCGAGTAGTCGGGGGTGTGGGCGATGTCCTTGCCCAGGAACACCTCGTGCTGGCGCTGACCCAGCGTGATCGGCCCGAGCAGGTCCGACATCCCGAACTCGGTCACCATCCGTCGCGCCAGCTTGGAGGCCTTCTGGAGGTCGTCGTTGGCTCCCGTCGTGATGTCCCCGAAGACCAGCTGCTCGGCCACCCGGCCGCCCAGCCCGTACGCGAGCTGGCCCAGCAGCTCCGACCGCGTGTTGAGCATCCGGTCTTCGGTGGGGAGGACGAGCGTGTACCCGCCGGCCCGCCCCCGCGGGATCACGGTGACCTTGTGCACCGGATCGACGTCGGGGTGGGCGAACCCCACGAGCGCATGGCCCGCCTCGTGGTAGGCGATCACCCGCTTCTCCTTGTCGGAGATGAGCCGGGTCTTCTTCTCCGGGCCCATCAGCACCCGGTCGATCGCCTCCTCCAGCTCGGCCTTGGAGATGTGCTTCTCGCCCCTACGCGCTGCGAGGAGCGCCGCCTCGTTCATGAGGTTGGCCAGATCGGCCCCGGTGAACCCGGGCGTCTGTTTCGCGATGTCGTCGAGGCTCACGCCCGTGGCCAGGGGCTTGCCCCGGGCGTGGACCGCCAGGATGCCCTTCCGTCCGTTGAGGTCCGGGTAGTCCACGACGATCTGGCGGTCGAAGCGTCCGGGCCGTAGCAGCGCCGGGTCGAGGATGTCTGGACGGTTCGTGCCCGCCATCAGGATCACGCCGGTCCGCGCGTCGAACCCGTCCATCTCGACGAGCAGCTGGTTCAGCGTCTGCTCGCGCTCGTCGTGCCCGCCCCCGAGCCCCGCGCCACGGTGGCGCCCAACGGCGTCGATCTCGTCGATGAACACGATGGCCGGGGCGGCGTCCTTCGCCTGCTGGAAGAGGTCGCGGACGCGCGCGGCCCCGACGCCGACGAACATCTCCACGAAGTCCGACCCCGAGATGGAGAAGAACGGCACGCCGGCCTCCCCCGCCACGGCCCGGGCCAGCAGGGTCTTCCCGGTCCCCGGCGGCCCGAACAGGAGGACCCCCTTGGGAATCCTCGCGCCCATCGCCTCGAACTTCTTGGGGTTCTCCAGGAACTCCTTCACCTCCTGGAGCTCCTCGATGGCCTCCTCCACGCCGGCCACGTCCTCGAAGGTCGTCTTCGGCATGTCCTTCGTGACCTGGCGGGCCTTGGCCCTCCCGAACGACATCACCCGGGAGCCACCCCCGCCGCCGCTCTGCTGGACGAAGATCCAGACGATCAGCCCGAAGATCAGGAGGAGTGGAAGGAAGTTCAGGATGCGGACGAACACCGGGTCTGGCTGGGGATTCGCGGAGACCTCGACCCCGCTCCGCTGGAGGGTCTCCAGCAGATCGTCGCCGTACTCGCCCAGGTAGGGAGCCGTGTACCGCTCGCCGCTCGACAGCTCGCCCTCGACCCGCTGGTCGCGCTCCATGAACTCCGCGGAGACGACGGCCCCCTCGGCGGCCAGGCTCTCCAGCTCGGTGACGGAGAGCTCGGCGGCCTCGGGGCCCCGGTCCCCCATCCAGAGGAAGAGCCACAGCGCGCCCAGGACCAGGATCAGGTAGAGCACCGGCCCTCGGAAGGGGCGACGGGGCTTCATGTCGGTCGGGGGTCTCCTTCGTTCCATCCAGGGGCGGGGCCGGTCGGTGCGGCGATGGTAGCACAGGGCCTCTCGAACGGAGTCGGCCCCCGGGGCTGGACGGACCGCCTCAACGGCGGTACAAATCGCCCATGCGCCTCCTGCGGATCCGGGACCTCCGGATCGTCCTGCTCGCCTACGGACTCTCGGCGTTCGGGGACTACCTGGCGCTCATCGCCCTTACGCTGCGCATCAAGGACCTCACCGAGTCCGGGCTGGCGGTGTCGGCGCTCCTGGTGGCGGGGATCCTCCCGATCGTCGTGCTGGGTCCCCTGGCCGGGCACGTCGTGGACCGGCTCGAGCCGACCCGCGTCCTCACGTTCGGCGCGCTGATCCAGGCGGGGCTGGCGTTCGCCCTGGTCTTCGCCGAGGAGCCGTGGCTGATCGTCACCCTCTTCTTCCTGCTGAGCACGGGCTTCGCTCTCAGTCAACCCGGGATCTTCGCCATGACGCCGTGGATCGTGGGCGAGGACCACACCACCGAGGCCAACGCGTACCTGGAGGTCTCGAGGTGGGCCGGAGCCGCGATCGGCCCGATCGTGGCCGGGGTCATCTCGCATACCTGGGGCTCGGACGCAGCGCTCCTCCTGAACGCGCTGACGTTCCTGGCGGTGGGCCTGGCCATGCCCCTCCTCCGGGTCCGGAGGGCCACCGACGCGACGCCGCCGGCCACGCCCGAGCGGGCTCGCGACGGGGTGGTCTTCATCGGCCGCGACCCGATCCTCCGCGTGGTGGTCGTGGCGATCACGCTGATGGTCGTCTTCTCGGCGATCGACAACGTGGCCGAGGTCTTCTTCGCCAAGGACGTGCTGGAGGCCGGGGACCTCGGGTACAGCGGCCTGGTGACGGCGTGGACCCTGGGGATGGTGATCGGGGCCACCGGGATCGGGAGGCGACTGACCACCGACCGGCTGGGCCCGGCCGTCGTCGTGGCCGGCATCGTGGGGGGCGGGGCGATCGCGCTGGCCGCCGGGATCCCGATGCTGCCGCTCGCCCTGGGCGCCTTCGTCGTCGGAGGCGCGGCGAACGGGGTCGAGCTGGTGGGCCTCCGGAGCCTGATCCACGCCCGGGTCCCGGATCGCCTCCGGGGGAGGGCCTTCGCCGCCTACTACGCTGCCGTGAACGCGGCGCAGATCACGGCGCTGGGGGTGGGGGGCGGGCTCGTCGGAGCGATCGGGCCTCGGGCCTCGCTCCTCGTGGGCGGCATGGGGACCCTGCTGGTGGGGGCGGCGGGGTTCTTCTTCCTGCTGCGGGCCCGGGCGGCGGTGGCCCGCGCCGGCTACTCGACGAGCGTCTCGTAGACCTGCGGCTTCAGCGTCCCCACGAAGGGGAGGTTGCGGTAGCGCTCCGCGTAGTCGAG
>DASUTZ010000268.1:0-17123 GCA_036374295.1 Actinomycetota bacterium | reverse complement strand
GGACCCCGACGGCAACCTCTGGCTCCTCCAGGAGGTCCCCAGCCGCGACTAGATCGAGAGCACGACCCACGCCGGGTCGTGGTCGCTCCCGTCGCCGCCGTGCAGCGTGCGGCGCTCGATGAACGCGCCGGTCTGCTTCGGACCGAGGCTGGGGCTCAGCCAGATCTGATCGAAGAGCTCGTAGCGGGCCGGCTGCCCGCCCTGCTTGAAGCGATGGGTCCACGCCTTCGTGGCCGGCGGCGGGTCGTCGGGCCTGGCAGGACGGGTCTCCTCCGGATCGGCCAGGCCGTCCACGAGCCCAAGCGACCCCTGCGCCAGGCCGGCCAGCGCCTCGGAGTCGGGCGTGTCGTTCATGTCGCCCACGATCACGAACGGGGAGTCGGGGCGGAGCTGCCGATCCACGATGCGCTCCACGGTCTCGGCTTGCCGCCGCCGCCGCGCGGTCTTCGCGGCGGCGGCGGCGACCGGGTCCTCCCCGAACGAGATGAACTTGCTCGTGAAGTGGTTGTTGAAGACCGTCAGCAGCCGCCTGGAGCGCGACTCGTTCAGAACCTCGACCTGCAGCAGGTCACGGGCGAAGACGGGGCGCGAGGGATCCTCCGGATGCACTTCGTGCTGCCACGACGTGGCCCCGCCCAGCGGCAGCTTCGAGAGGACCGCCACGTCGATGAAGCGGGCGTCGTTCCCCTCGACCAGCACCGCGTGGGGGTACATGCCCTCGAGGTGGAACCGGTTGAAGTCCCGGAGGGCCTCCACGTCCTCGACCTCCTGGACGGCGAGCACGTCGAGGTCCATCGCCTTGATGCGCGCAGCGAGGCGCCGGCGCTGCTCCTCCGGCATCGGGTCGATCAGCCGCCCCCGGAAGGTTCGGAACCAGTACTCCCCCCGTTCGGTGAACTCGAAGCTGACGGTGACGTCGCGCTCCTCCTCCGGGATCGCGTCCACGCGGGCCCGGAAGTTGAAACGCGAGAACAGGTTGTTGAGGTTGAAGGTCCCGACGGTGATCTCCATGATCCCTCCTGGCGGGCTCCACGAGCGACGTCAGGGTCATCTTCGCCCTCCGATGAGTTCCACGCCCGGCCCCCGTCACTTGAGAGGAGGAAGGAGGTCGGCGCTGACCCAGGCGCTGGTCGTGGGGATCCGGGAGCCGCTCGAGCCGGGGATGATCCCGGAGCTCTGCGAGCGCCTCGACGCGATCCTCGATGAGCGGGACGCCGGCCTCGTCCTGTGCGCGGTCGTGGGTCCACGGAGGGCGAACGCCGTCACCGTCGAGGCCCTGGCCCGGCTCCGGATCGTGGCCCGCAGGCGGGGACGCCGCTTCCGCGTCGTGCACCCGTGGCCCGAGCTCCGCGGCCTCGTCGCCCTCATGGGCCTGGAGGAGGTTCTACTGCTCCAGCCGGAGGGGGAGGCCGAAGAGCGGGAACAGCGTCGCGGTGTCCAGGAAGAAGGTGAGGCCGCTGATCCTCCCCCCTGAGATCTCGGGCACCTGGAGGGACCACGGCTCGTAGCCCTGGCCGGACTCCGAGGGCTTGTACTGCCCGAAGGCCGGGACCCCGTTGGCCTCGACCGGGACGAGGCGGGAGCCCCGGCACCCGATCCCGGGGCCGAGGCACCAGACCACGACGTCCTCGTGGGTCTGCAGCCAGAGCTCGTACGGGGGCATCGACCACTTCGCGTCGTCGTGCAGGAGCGAGGTGAGCGCATCCATGTCGTACCGCTCGAAGGCGTCGACGTAGCGCGAGAGCAGTTCCCGGCGCTCTTCGTCCATCGTCTCCGTCGGCCTCGCGGCGTCCTCCCCCGCCGAGGCGAGCGTTGCCCGGGCCCGCTGCAGGGCGCTGTTCACCGAGGCCACCGAGGTCTCCAGCAGCTCGGCCACCTCGGCCGCCTTCCACCGCAGGACCTCCCGCAGGATCAGGACCGCACGCTGGCGCGGCGGGAGGTGCTGGAGGGCGGCCACCAGCGCCAGCCGGATCGAGTCGCGCTGCTCGGCGAGCTCTGCGGGGTCGCCCTCGGAGGCGACGGCGCGCCCGTCGGGGATGGGCTGGACCCAGGTCACCTCGGGGAGCGGTTCGGGGAGCGGCATCCGGGCCGACCCGGCCGGCCCCAGGTCCATCGGGAGGGCCCTCCGTCCCCTCCCCTCCAGCATGTCCAGGCACACGTTGGTGGCGATGCGGTACAGCCAGGAGCGCACCGAGGAGCGGCCCTCGAAGCGATCGAACGCCCTCCACGCCCGGAGCATGGTCTCCTGCACGGCGTCCTCGGCCTCGAACGGGGAGCCGAGCATCCGGTAGCAGTGCGCGGTGAGCTCGCGGCGATGCTGCTCCAGGATCGTCTCGAGGTCCTCGGGGGCCTGCTGGCGGGGTGAAGCCAGATCGCTCATGGGGTTCGCTCCTCGGTGGGCGGGTCCCCACATCATATCGACGACGAGGCGGGGATCGGGGGCCTGCCGGGAGACGACGATGTTCTTCATCAAGGGACGAGGAGGGATCAGGCCTGCGTTCTTGATCAACCGATGAGCTTCGATGCCCCCAACCGTCGTATCAGGGACGCGACGAACGGGCGAGTGGAAGCTCTTCGAAGCCTCCCGCGGTCGGCTCCTAGCATTCCCGGGCCCGCGACCGTCATAGGAGAGAGCACGAGAGAAGGGAGCACGATGACGCTGAAGCAGGCGATCCCCGACCTCCGGGACCGCTTCACCGGACGGGTGATGGGGCCCGAGGACGAGGGCTACGAGGAGGCCCGCACGGTCGTGGCGGGGGACGTGGACAAGCGACCCGCCGTGATCGTCCGGCCCACGGACGCCGAGGACGTGGCGCGTGTGATCGCGCTGGCCCGGGAGACCGGACTGGACCTGGCCGTGCGGAGCGGGGGGCACAGCGGCGCCGGACACAGCGCGACCGAGGGAGGGATCGTCCTCGATCTCCGCGCCATGAAGGGCCTCGAGATCGACGTCAAGGGACGCACCGCCTGGGCCGAGGCGGGGCTGACCGCCGGCGAGTACACGGCGGCCGCGGGGGGCTACGGCCTGGCCACGCCCTTCGGCGACACGGGAACGGTGGGCATCGGCGGCATCACGTTGGCAGGGGGCATCGGCCTCCTGGTCCGCCGGTACGGCATGACGATCGACAGCCTCCTGGCCGCCGAGATCGTCACGGCCGACGATCAGCTGCTCCGCGTGGACGAGGAGCATCATCCGGACCTCTTCTGGGCGATCCGCGGTGGGGGCGGCAACTTCGGCGTCGTCACGAGGTTCCTGTTCCGCCTCCACCCCGTCGACAGGGTGATGGGCGGGATGCTGCTGCTCCCCGCCACCGCGGAGGTCGTGGCCGGATTCATCGTGGAGGCCGAACGCGCCCCCGAGGAGCTGTCCACGATCGCGAACGTGATGCCCGCTCCCCCGATGCCCTTCGTCCCCGAGGAGCGGCACGGCGAGCTCGTGGTGCTCGCCCTCATGGTCCACGCAGGGGACGTCGGAGAGGGCGAGCGGGCCGTCGCGCCGTTCCGGTCGCTCGCCGAGCCCGTCGCGGACCTGCTGAGGCCCATGCCGTACCCGGAGATGTTCCCTCCCGAGCAGGAGGAGTACCGTCCCACGGCAATCGCTCAGACGATGCTGATCCAGGAGGTCGACGCGGCTGCGGCCGAGATGATCGTGGAGCGCCTCGAGGCATCGGACGCCGCGATGCGGGCCGCGCAACTGCGCGTGCTCGGGGGGGCGATGGCCCGGGTGCCGGCCGACGCCACGGCGTTCGCCCATCGCGACGCGCGCATCATGGGCAACCTCGCGGCGTTCTACGAAGGCCCGGGGGACCGCCCACGGCGCCAAGCATGGGTCGACGAGTTCACGTCGGCGCTCCGCGGCGAGCACCGCGGCGCGTACGTGGCCTTCTTGGGGGACGAGGGCGAGGAGCGCGTGCACGACGCCTACCCCGCCGAGACGTGGGAGCGGCTGAGCGAGGTCAAGGCCCGCTACGATCCGACGAACCTCTTTCGCCTGAACCAGAACGTCCCGCCGGCGGGCGCTACGACAACCTGACGTTCACCCGCTCGCCCGGGGCGAGGCAGGGCACCTCCGCCATGCGGTGCGTGTGGCGGACCGCGATCCGTTCGCCGTCCTCCATCTCGAGCTCGTTGAGGCAGTGCGAGTAGCCGTTCGCATCCGGTTCGCAGTTCTCGTCGCTGAGGACCGTTGCCATACCCGGCTCGGATGGCGCGTCCCCGCCCAGCAGCGCGACCTCCACCGGCCCGTCGGGGCTCGAGGGCTGCGCGGGCGCCGCTTCGGAGACCACGACCGTGCGCAGGGCGGGAGGGGCCGCGGCCGGCGGGCTCTCCTCGGCCGGCGGCTGGCTCAGAGCGACGACGGCCAGGACGGCCCCGATCGCGCCCCAGAACGCCACCAGCCCCCAGAGCAGCCGTCCCATCCGCATCTCGACTCCCTTCTCATCGGGTCGTCCGCGATCCACGCGGCCTGCGAGTCGGATGCTCGGCGTCCGGAGTCCCCGGGACGAGGGTCGAAGGACCCCTCTTGTCCGGGACCTTCCTCGCTCTCAGGTCACGGTGAAGGGAGCGCGCATGCCCAGCATGTAGTGGATCTCCATCTCCTCCATGCCCTCGTGCTCACCCTCCTCTTCCATCTCCTCCTCCTCTTCGTGGCCCTCGCCGTGCTCGCCGGCCACCGCGACGACGTTGCAGACGAGCACGTAGCTCCCGGGCTCGAGATCGAACGTGGCATCGTGCGTCTCCCCCGGGGGGAACTCCTCGATCTCGCCGATGACCTCGATCCCCTCCCCGTCCTCATCCACGCCGCCCTCGTCCGTCGTGGGTAGCTCAGCGGGGTCGAGGTCGGTCCTGATCACCACGAGCTCGTGAGGATGGTCCGGCCCCTCGTTGGTGACGTTGAACGTCACGGGTCCGGCCGCCACGGAGTCCTGACCCGGAACGACGGACCACTCCTGGAGGGTCACGTCGACGGTTCCCCCCTCGGCACCGTCACCGGTCTCCGTATCGGCGCATGCCGTCGCGAGGAGCACGGTCACCAGCACGACGGCGATGCCGGCCCACCATCTGATCGTCCGCGTTGGATACGACATGTGAGTCTCTCCTTTCGGCTGTTCGGGAACAGGACAGCGCGAAGGAGTGGACTCAGTTGATCAGCACGACGCTCGCCAGCGAGGCCTCGATCGGAGGCGGGCGCGACACCGGATGCAGGACGGCCGTGGGCGGCCCCTCTCGCCGAGCCTCCGTGGGCGCTGGCAGGGGCCACCGGATGGCGGGCACCACCAGCACCAGCGCCGCCGTCAGGAGGAACAGGCACCCCCCGAGGATGCCCATCCTCTCGGAGTGGTCCATCCCGAAGAGGTGCCACAGCAGGACGATCGCGAGGAAGACGAGCGCGAGCACGAGCAGCACGTGGGTCGACGAGCGTCGGTCGACACGCATCCGAATCACTTCCCCGACGCTACCACAGCCTCTCTCGGCGAGGGCCCCACGGACGGCCCGCGGATCAGCCCGCGAGCGAGAACGGCGGGTACCGATCGGTCACGAGCACGAAGGCGTAGCCCACCACCCGGTTTTGCCAGCGGAACACGCCCACCACGAAGTCGAACAGACCCCTCGGGTAGCGCCCGGTGAACAGGATGGCGAACCAGGCGAAGATCACCGCGAAGACTCCCCCGACGTACAGGAACACCAGCACGATGTAGTGCGGGATCGCCAGGAACCACTTCACCAGCGGGAGGAACTGGTTCAGGTCCTCCTGCGCGTCCGGGTACGGGATCTCGAGGTGGACGGCCTGCTCCTCGTCCGACGAGGGATAGCGATCGTCCAGCAGCGCCAGGTACGCGGAGACCCGGTTCGAGAAGCGAAGCCAGGCCAGGTTCCAGTCGAACCACCAGCGCGGGTACTTCTGCCTGAACACGATCATCAGAAGGGGTCCGAAGAAGAGGAGGCCTCCGGCGCCGGCCGCCACGTATCGACTCTCCTCGTAGCTCCACTGCCAGGTTCCCCCCGCGATGGTTCCGAGCAGAATCAGGATGGGGATCGCCCAGACGAGCCGGAAGAAGGTGGTCAGGCGGTCCAGGGCTCGGTCTGGGTAGTCCACGTCGAACCGCACCGGGTAGTCGTCCATCAGCATCCCCCTCATCTCGGAATCCCGTTAGCCTCGCATCAGGGGGGCGCTCCCGCCACCCGGCGGTCGCGCGAGGGAACCGAGCCTCGCGTACCCTGGTCGAGGTGTCCCAACAGCCTGCAGTCGCCCCCGAGTCGGTTCGGGCCGCCGAGATCATCGCGGCCGCCTGTCTCGCGACGGACCTCGGGATGGGCTTCCCCTTCGAGCACGGCCTCCACGGGACGCTCATGGCGATGCGGCTGGCCGAGCTCCTCGACGTCGACCGCGACACCGCATGGCGGACCTACCACGTGAGCCTCCTCATGTACTCCGGCTGCATCACCGACGCGGACGTCGCGACGAAGATCTTCGCGGGCCGCAGGACCGAGAACGTGACCCCCGCGCAGTTCGGGTCGTCGAGCGAGGCGCTCGCGGGCGTGGTCCGCGCCCTCCCCGATCCCGAGGTGTCCGCACCGGTCCGTCTGACCCAAGCCGCCGGGCGATTGATGACGGCGGCGAGGTTCCGCAAGACCCACTTCGCCTCGCTCTGCGAGGTGGCGGAGATGATGGCGAAGCGGCTGGGCCTCCCCGCCGAGGTCCACGGCCTGTTCGCCCATCTCACCGAGCGGTGGGACGGAAAGGGCCTGCTGAAGCGCGGACGGGGCGAGGAGATCCCCCTCCCGCTGCGCATCGTGCACGTGGCCAGGGACGCGGCCTACCAGCGAGTGGTGGGCGGCGACGAGCGAGCCGTCGACAGCACCCGCCGGCGAGCGGGGAGGGCCTTCGACCCGACGATCGCCCGTCGCCTCGTCGAGCACGCGCCGGAGATCTTCGGCGCGGCCGACGAGCCCACCTCCGCGTGGGAGGCGACGCTCGACGCCGAGCCCCACCCCCGGCTCACCCTGGAGGACGGGCAGGTGGACGGGGCGCTGGCGGCGATCGGGAACTTCGCCGATCTCGTCTCCGCCCATCTCTCGGGGCACTCGCGGGGCGTGGCCGATCTCGCCGCCTCCGCCGCGAAGATCTGCGGCTTCGAGGGGAACGAGCACGCGCTGGTCCGGCGCGCGGCGCTCGTGCACGACGTGGGAAGGGTGGCGATCCACCCGAGGATCTGGCAGAAGCCGGGCCCGCTTTCCGTCGACGAGTGGGAGCACGTACGCCTCCACCCCTACCACTCGGAGCGCGTGCTGGTCCGCTCGCCGCTCCTCGCTTCGCTGGCCGAGATCGCCTGCGCCCACCACGAGCGGCTCGACGGGGAGGGCTACCACCGCCGGGTGGCGGCCTCCACGCTGGGGGCCGGCGCGCGCCTCCTCGCCGCGGCGGACGCCTTCCACGCCATGTGCGAGCCGCGGCCGCACCGCGAGGCGATCCCGCCCGAGCGAGCGGCGGAGCTGCTCGGCGAGGAGGCGCGCGCCGGCCGCCTCGACCCGCAGATGGTCGCGGCGGTCGTCGAGGCGGCGGGCCAGCCACCTCCGCCGATCGAGCGCCCCGCCGGGCTGACCGAGCGGGAGGTGGAGGTCCTCGGCCTGCTCGCCCGCGGCCTCCAGACGAAGCAGGTCGCCCGGAGGCTCGGCATCTCGGTCAAGACGGCCGACCGCCACATCCAGAACGCCTATCGGAAGGCCGGCGTCTCGACCCGTGCGGCCGCCACGATGTTCGCGATGCAGCACGGCCTCGTGCCCGTGTAGAGACCGCCTGGGGAGAACTCCCGATTCCCGGCGGGTCGAGGGCCTCTTAGTCTGAGGCCATGGTTCGCGAGCAGACGATCCGAGACAGCTTCCTGGCGACCGTGGCGCCCCCGGGGGCCCTTCGAGTCCGGTCCACCGCATGAGCGAGGCGACATCGATGAGCTCCGAACGGATCGACACCATCGTGATCGGCGGAGGCCAGGCCGGCCTCTCCGTCGGCTACCACCTCGCCCGGCGCGGGGTCCCGTTCCTGATCCTCGACGCCCGAGAGCGCGTCGGCGACGCATGGCGGAATCGCTGGGACTCGCTGCGGCTCTTCACTCCTAACCGATTTAACGGACTCCCCGGGATGCGTTTCCCGGGGCCTCGCTGGAGGTTCCCGAGCAAGGACGAGTTCGCCGACTACCTCGAGAGCTACGCTCTGCGGTTCGAGCTGCCGGTGAGGAGGGGCATGCGCGTGGACCACCTGACCCGGAACGGGGATCGCTTCGTCGCGACTGCCGGCGACCGGTCCTTCGAAACCGAGAACGTGGTCATCGCCATGTCCTCCTGGCAGCGACCCCGGGTACCAGATTTCGCATCCGAGCTCGATCCGGGCATCCTCCAGCTACATGTCGCCGACTACCGCAACCCCAAGCAGCTTCGGGACGGGGACACTCTCGTGGTGGGGGCGGGGAACTCGGGAGCGGAGGTCGCCATGGACCTGGCGGGCAGCCGGCGCGTGTGGCTGTCGGGGCCCGACACCGGCCACCTCCCGTTCCGGCCCGAGACCCTCGTCGGGCGGGTGCTCATGCCCTTCGTCGGTCGGGTCATCTTCCATCGGGTGCTCACGACCAGCACCCCGATGGGAAGGAGGGCCCGTCCCAAGATGCTGAAGAAGGGCGACCGCCTGATCCGGGTCAAGCCGAAGGACCTGGCGGCGGCGGGAGTTGAGCGGGTGCCGCGGACCACCGGCGTCGAGGAGGGGTTGCCTCAACTCGAGGACGGCCGCCGTCTCGATGTGGCAAACGTGATCTGGTGTTCCGGGTTCCATCCCGGCTTCTCCTGGATCGACCTGCCCGTGTTGGGCCCCGATGAGCCGAAGCATGAGCGCGGAGTCGTGGACGCTGAACCCGGGCTGTACTTCGTCGGCCTCAAGTTCCTCTATGCCAAGTCGTCGGAGCAGATCCATGGGGTGGGCCGCGATGCCGCGCGGATCGCCGACTTGATCGCGGCCGGACGGAGGCAAGGGGTCGAGACCGCCGGCTGAGCCTCATCAGGAGGATCAGCCGTAGTACGCCTTCGTGTCCTCCAGGCGGAACTTCGCAGCCACCAGCAGCGCGAACACGACGGCGAACCCCAGCATCATCATCGCCGGCACGGCGACGGCACCGAGTCCCCCGCCCTCGAGGATCACCGAGGTGAACGCCTTCATCGCCCAATACGTCGGCATCACCGGCGCGACGGCCTGCGCCCAGTCCGGCATCGACGAGACAGGGACGAAGGCCCCGCCGATGATGGCCATGGCGAAGCCCCCGACCGAACCGATGGCGTTCAGCTGCTGCATCGTGCGGGCCACCGCCGTCACCGCCAGCCCGAAGGCGGCCAGGGCCAGGGCCAGAGCCACGATCGTCACGGCGAGGGCCACCCCCGACCCCGTGACGCGCAGGCCGAGCAGCGGCCCGCCCAGCGCGAACAGCAGCCCGAGCTGAAGGCCCGTGACGAGCAGCACCGGAACCGTCTTCCCGGCGATCAGGTCCAGTGACGACGCGGGCGTGGCCCGGAGTCGGTCCCAGGTCCCCCATCCGTGATCCCGGAAGAAGGTGAAGCCGGCATAGCCGACACCGAAGGCGGCGAAGCTCACCGCCATCCCGGGGATGGCGAACTCCGATCCATTCGCGCCGCGGAACCCCTCCGCGGCCAGCGCTCCCTGGAAGAGCTGCTTCGTCAGCGCGGCCATCACGAGGGGCATGACGATGAGGAAGACGAACGTCGAGGGGTCCGTCATCAGCACTCGGAACTCGTGACGCATGATGGCGACGCTAGCCCGCGGCGACACGCTCCCCCTCCTCGTCGGCCTCCTCGTAGCGGCGCCCCGTGAGCGCCAGGTACACGGCCTCCAGGTCGGGGCGGACGATCTCCACCGAGCGAAGCGTCCCCGGCGGGACGCGGGGAATCAGGGTGGCGAGGGTGGCGGCCGGATCCTGTGCGGGCAGCCTGAGGCGGGAGCCCTCGACGGTCGCCGAGCCGTTGAGGCCCAAAGCGGGCACGTCACCCTCGAAGGTCATCTCCAGTTCGGTCGTTGCGTGGGCCGCGATGAGCTCGGCCGCCCCGCCTCGGGCGATCACCCGGCCACCGTCGAGGAGGACGACGGTGGCTCCGAGGTCCTCCACCTCCTGGAGGTAGTGGGTCGAGTACAGGACCGCCGATCCATCGCCCGCGAGCCTCCGCACGAGGTTGAGGATGTGGCCGCGCGTCTCGACGTCCGCCCCGGTCGTGGCCTCGTCCAGCAGCAGGAGAGGCGGGCGATGGAGCAGGGCGATCGCGGTGTGGACCCTCCGCTTCTGCCCGCCCGAGAGGGAGCCCCCCTGGCGGTCGAGGAGGTCGGTGATCCTCAGCGCCTCGGCGACGTCCTCGATCCGCGACCTGAGCTGGCCCCCGCTCAGCCCGGCCAGCCGCCCGAACAGCGCCAGGTTGCTCCGGACCGACACCACCGGGTAGATCCCCAGCTCCTGCGGAGCCAGCCCGATTCGCCGACGCACGTCGGCCGAGCGGCGCAGGGCATCGAGCCCATCGACCTCCACCGTCCCGCCATCGGGCCGGCGCAGCCCGGCCACGATGGAGACCAGCGTCGTCTTCCCGGCCCCGTTCGGGCCGAGCAGCGCCACGATCTCGCCGGGGAGGACCTCCAGGTCCACGCCCCGCAGGGCCTCGATGGCGCCGTACGACTTGCGGAGGCCGGCGACGCGCAGCAGGGCGCTCATCCCAGGGTCTCCCGGCTCTGATCCTGGCTCCGGAGGAAGGCGAGCACCGCCGCCACCCGCCGATGCGTCTCTCCCTCGTCCACGCTCAGCCCCAGCTTGGCGAAGATCGAGTTGATGTGCTTCTCCACCGCCGACTGCGAGACGAAGAGCGCGCCCGCGATCGCCGCGTTCGACTTTCCCTCGGCCATCTTGGCCAGGACCTCCATCTCCCGCGGGCTGAGCTCCGACAGCCCCGTCCCCGAGAGCCGCTCGCCCTGCGCCAGCAGCCGCTCCACGACCAGCGGATCGATCACCGATCCGCCGTCCGCGACCGACCGAAGCGCCGCCAGCAGCTCGTCGAGATCACCCACTCGGTCCTTCAGGAGGTAGGCCAAGCCGCTGGTCCCGTCCCGGAACAGCTCGAAGGCATAGTGCGAGCTCACGTGTTGGGAGAGCACCACGACGCCGACCTCCGGGTGGACGGCGCGGATCCGGCGCGCGGCGTCGATACCCTCGGTCTGGTGGGTGGGCGGCATCCGGATGTCGACGAGCACCACGTCGGGATGGAGGCGCTCCACGGCGTCGAGGAGCGATGGCGCATCCTCCACCGCGGCCGCCACCTCCACCTCGCCCGAGGACTCGAGCAGCCCGCGCGTCCCCTCGCGGACCAGGTAGTGGTCCTCAGCGATCACGACCCGGAGCCGATCGCTCACGCCGACGCTCCCGGCGGCACGATCGGGAGGACGGCACGGAGCGAGGCTCCCTCTCCCGGACGGCTGGTCACGGCGAACGTCCCCCCGAGGGCGGCGATCCGGTCCGAGAGTCCGGAGAGACCCGTCCTCCGAACCCGCCACGGATCGAACCCCACCCCGTCGTCGCTGACGTCGAGGGCGAGGACCCCGTCCTCGTGGCGGACGGCGATGCGCGCCTCGGAGGCCTGAGCGTGCTTCAGGACGTTGGCAACCCCCTCGGTGACGAAGAAGTAGGCGGCCCCCTCGACCTCATCGGGGAAGCGCCTCGCCCGGAGGCCGGGCGTGGCCTCCAGCGACACGTCGATGGGGAGGCGGCCGCACCGATCCTCGATCGCCTCCAGCAGCCCCCCATCGCTGAGCACCGACGGATGGATCCCCTGGGCCAGCTCCCGCAGGTCGGACAGGATGCGGCTCGCCTCCCGCTGGAGCTCAACGAGCGTCTCCTCGGAGAGTCGATCCCTCCGCAGGTCGGCGCGGGCCATCCCCAGCCTGGCCACCAGCGCCACGAGCTCCTGCTGCGCGCCGTCGTGGATGTTCCGCTCGATGCGGCGCCGCTCGGCCTCCTGCGTATGGACGATCCTTCCCGCGAGGCGGGCGTTGAACAGGGCGAGCGCGGCCTGGCTGGCTAGGGCCGTCACGAGCTCGACGTCGGCCTCGTTGAACGCGCCCTTCGACTTGGGGCCGCACTCGATGCGGCCGAAGCGGTCACCCTGGTGCTCGATCGGCGCCACGAGCTCGGGACGCCCCGTGCGCTCCCCCAGGACGACGGGCCGCTCGCCCTCCACGGTCGCGCCGACCCACCGGAGCCCCAGGGCCCGGCGCGTCGTGTCGGCGATCCTGGGGACGAGGTCACCCGGATCGGTAGCCTCCTTGACGGCCGTGGTGAAGTCGGTGACGGCCTCGTAGCCGGCCGGGGGCTCACCGAAGACCCACCGATCGGCGACCGACTGCAGCCAGCGACGGACCGGCTGGAAGAGCGCGGCGACCCCGACGGCAACCAGGATCGCCACCTCCAGGGGGAGCGCCGCCCGGGCGGCGACGCCGGAAACGGTGGCCACCCCGACGTAGAGGGCCAGGATGAGGAAGGAGAGCGTCCCGTACACGAATGTCTTGCGGATGGCGAGGTCGACGTCGAGCCACGCCGGCTCCAACACCGCCACCACGATCGAGATCGGGAGCAGCAGGATCGGGAGCCACAGGACCGTAGCCCAGATCCCATGGGTCACCGCGGGGAGGATCCCGAGCTCTCCCAGGACGAACGGCCAGATCGCGGCGCCGACGGTCACCACGGCCGCCAGCAGCACCCACCTGAGCTGCTTTCGCTCCCGTCCGCCGCCCTTTCGGTAGCGCACGACGAGGAGCCCCATGCCCGCCACGAACACCACGGAATAGAGGGCGTTGAGCGTCATCGCGACCGGACCGAGCGCCGCGAGTGAGGGCACGAAGAGCGGGCTGCTCGCGTCGTCGATCCCCGGGAACACGTAGCCGGGGAGCGGCACCCGCTCGTTCGTGAGGAAGGCCAGCAGCGGCACCACGAGCATGCCCCACATGGGGAGAAGGATGGGGCGCTCCCAGGGATGCCGGAACCTCCCGTCCGGCAGCAGCCCGATCAGCGTCGCCCCCAGCACGGCCCCCACAACCGATGCGGTCATGAAGACGAGCACCGCGAGCCAGGTCCACGAGGGCGGGGAGCCGCCCTCCACGGCAGCCACCGTGAACGCTTCGATCGGCATGGCGAGGCAGAAGGTGACGACGGCCCACACCAGGAACTGCTGGGACGTGCGGTGATCCGGGCGGCGCCAGTAGAGGAACGCGCCCATCCCGAGGATCGGCAGCGGGCCGACGAAGATCCACGCGGCGACGCCCGGCTCCAGGTTCGAAGAGAGCGCCACGACCACGGTGATGACCAGGCACGCGGCGCCGATGCCGGCGAGCCCCCACATCGCCACCCGTCTCACGGCCCCGAACCCTCCCCTCCTCGCGGGGTGAGGCCACCAGCCTAATCCCTGGGTCACGGCGTCGAACATCCCGCCGACCACCGTCCCGAGGTAGGGACAACCTCAGCCGAAAGCTGAAGCAAGCAGGCTTCCGGAGACGGGCCTCGCGGGCCTAGCCTGACCCCGCATGGTCACGATGCGGCGAACCGGGAGGCGGCGCGCCCGAGATGCGATCACGCGCGAACGAGCCGGTCGGGCGCTCTTCGGGGTGGTCTCCGCCGCCCTTCTGCTCTCGGGCACCTACCTGGTCGTGAACACCGTGCCCGATGCGGACGACCTCCGGCGCAGTGGGATCTCCTGGGAGGAGCTCCTCGCCAACCGACCCG
Source organism: Actinomycetota bacterium (assembly GCA_036374295.1). Lineage (GTDB taxonomy): Bacteria > Actinomycetota > UBA4738 > UBA4738 > CALAEC01 > DASUTW01. The sequence continues at coordinate 3,315 of DASUTZ010000268.1, read as the reverse complement.
CCGTGGCCGTCTACCTCGAACGGCTCCTCCGCCTGACGGGGGTGGCCGCGGCAGGACTGGGGACGATGGCCTTGGCGGGCGCCCTGTCGATGCGTTCGGCGGGCCGGCCCGTGTGGCGGATGCTGTGGACGCTCCCGGCAATCACCGCTGCGATCACCTCGGTCCTGGTGGCGGAGGGGAATCCGATCGCCTGGTACTACGGAGGCCTGACGCTGCTGGCCGCGGCCGGCCTCGTCCTGGCTCGCCCAGGAAAGGAGGAGGGATGACGGATCTCGACCGAAGCAGCACGACGACCGTGACCCGGATCGCACCGGGGACCGGGCTGGCTTTCGTGGGGCTGGCCCTGGCAGCGGCCCTCGTGATCGGCCAGTACAGCTATCTCCCCGCCGGCGACGAGATCGCCGCGTTCTTCCAGGAGAACGCGCGGCGCGTACAGATCGGCGCCTATCTAGGCGCGCTCTCCTCCGTGTTCCTGATCTGGTTCTCGGGGAGCGTCCGGAGCCATCTCAGGGTCTCCGAGGGCGGCACCGGCCGCCTGTCCACGGTCGCGTTCGGCGGCGGCGTGGCGGGGGCCGTCGGAACGGGGATCGCCTTCTCGATCCTGTCGGTGGCGGGAGCACGCGGCAGCGAGGGCCAGGTCACGCCCGCGACCGCCATGGTCCTCTACGACATCTACGGATCGCTCATCGGCGTAGCCGTCCCCATCACTCTGGCGGCGCTCCTCGGCGCGAGCAGCCTCGTCGCGCTACGCGCTGGGGCCCTGCCCGGCTGGCTCGCCTGGTCCGGAGCCGTTCTAACGATCGGGCTGATCTCCCCCTTCTCCTACATCTTCATCGCGATCGCGTTCCTGTGGATCGCCGTCGTCTCGATCCTTCTCCTCCTCAGCAGCGAGGGGGCGATCACCTCTCGATGACGCTCTCGGCGGAGGAGCTGGCCGCGCGGGCGGGGACGACGGCCGAGCAGATCCGCCGGCTGGCCGACCTGAGGATCCTCCCCTCGGAGCCCCGCTTCGAGGAGGCTTTGGTCCCGCGCGTCCGGCTGGCCCTGGAGCTCGAGGCCTCCGGAATCCCGCTGGAGCAGATCGGGCGACGGAGCGGCCGGGAGGGGTTCTCGCTCTCATTCGCTGACCGCGTGTTCAGGCGGCCCGTCGCGATGCTGCCCACCACGTACGCGGAGCTCCTCGAGGAGCTCCAGATGTCCGAACGCCTCTTCGACGACGTACGCGTCTCCCTCGGTGTGACGGGCGACGAGCCCGTTCGAGAGGACGACGCGGAGCTCCTCCGCCTGCTCGACCGCATGATCGAGCTGGGGCTCGACGAGCCGTCGCTGATCCGGTTCGTCCACAGCGTGGTGGACAGCACCAGGCGCATGGCGGACGCGGGACGGGAGTTGTGGAGGACCGGTGTCGAGGCGCCGCTCCTCGCCTCCGGACTCTCTCACCAGGAGCTGCTGCAAGCGTCGGCGGACCCCGCGCCCGAGTCCCAGGTCATCGGGGACCGGCTGATCGGGATCCTCTGGAACCGGTTCATCGAGCAGGTCGTGGTCCAAGCGTCGATCGAGCATCTCGAGCTCGCGCTGGAGGAGGCCGGCGTCGCGTTCCGCCGGAACCCCAGGCCCCCCGCGATCGCGTTCGTCGACCTCTCGGGCTACACGCAGATGACCGATCGGGTCGGAGACCACGCGGCCGCGGAGCAAGCCCGAGCGATGCTGGACGCGGTCCGGCGAACGATCGGAGGGAGCCCGGGTCGCCTGGTCAAGATGCTGGGCGACGGTGCCATGCTCCACTTCCCCGAAGCGGGGGCGGCCGTGACCTGTGCGCTCCGGCTGATCGACCGGATCCCGCGGTCGGGCCTACCCCCAGCCCGCCTCGGGATCGACGCCGGGCCGCTGATCGCCCGGGACGCAGACTTCTTCGGAAGGACCGTGAACGTGGCGGCCCGCCTGGCGGACTATGCGCGCCCACGAGAGGTCCTCGTGACGAGCTCGGTGGTCGACGCCTCCGGCGACGCCCCCGCCTCGTTCCGCGAGATCGGATCTGTGGCCCTCAAGGGCGTGTCCGAGCCCGTGACCGTGTTCTCCGCCCAACCGACGGAAGGGAGCTGAGACAGATGGGCATCACCCCGGTTCGGAGCGAGGCCGTGTGGGGGCATCTCCGCGTCCTGTTCACGGGCGCCGCGCTCCTGTTCCTCATCAACATCTGGTTCGGGTTCGACAACACGCTCACGTCCGGGGGCATCCCAAGGTGGCAGGCACTTATCCACCTGCACGCGGGCAGCATCGGATGGATCACGCTCTCGGCGATCGGGATCGGCATCTGGGTCTTCACGGGCAGCCGGGTGGTCTCGCGGGACTACGAGCGGAGGGTCGGCTTCCTCGTCTGGACCGCGGTGCTGGTCTTCGCCGGCTACATCCCCAACTTCTGGCTGGCCTTCTCACGGGGAGACGACCCGCTCGTCGCCCTGCTCCCCATCTTCGGAAGCCTCGCCGTGATCGTGCTGTGGATCTCCGCGATCTTCGTCCTCCGGCAGCTCCCCCACCAGGAGGTGGTGACCACGGTGCACGTCCTGGTGGCGGCCGCCCTGCTGGTCGCCGCGATCGGGGCCACGATGGGCGCCCTGCTCGGTCTGGAGCGGGTGATCGGCGAGTTCCTGCCCATCGTGGATCCCGATCGCGTTGGGGTCCATGCCGGGATGATGGACACCTACCTGTTCCTGCTCGCGGCCGCGATCATCGAATGGACGATCGCTCAGGATCCGATGCGGCGGTGGACGCGCGCTGGGCTGGCCCAGGGGCTGGCCTGGGGCGTCGGGGCGACGCTCGTGCCGCTCGCCTTCCTGCTGGACCTCGTCGACCAGCTGCTCCCCGTGTTCGGCCTGCTGCTCCTGCTGGGCTTGGTGCTGTTCCTCGGACGGGTCGCCTGGCGAGCGCTCGCCGTCGGGCCGGCGGCGCAGGAAGCCAGCGTTCGTTGGGCGTTCTTCGGAACGGCCTGGCTGATCGCGTTCCTCGGCCTGTTCCTGTACGCGGTGGGCAGCGGCGACTTCGACTCGCTCCCCTCCTGGTTCGGGGCCGTCTTCGTGCACGCAGGCTTCGTCGGCATGATGACGAACCTGATCCTCGGCGTGCTGTCGGCGCGCACGAACGAGCGGCGGCACGTCCTGGCCTGGGGCGAGCCCGCCGCGCTGTGGACGATCAACCTCGGCCTCGTGCTGTTCCTCGGTCTGAAGATCGCGGCCGACGTCCACATCGGGGCTCTCGCCATGGGCCTGGGCGTGCTGCTCGGCGTCGGGACCATGCTGGCCCGGATGGGCAGCGGGG
>DASUTZ010000267.1:0-3429 GCA_036374295.1 Actinomycetota bacterium | reverse complement strand
GGTACCGGATGGGCCTGCCCTTGGCGACGCGCTCCCGGATGTCCGTGGAGGAGATCGCCAGGGCCGGGATGTCCATCACAGTGATCTTCGGATGCTCGGCGGCCCTTTCTTGATCGAATCGCGAGAGGTCGTAGCCGGGCCTGGTCGCGGCGATGAAGTGGGCCAGCTCGAACGCCTGGTCCGCGTCCTTCCACTGGAAGATCTGGAGGATGGCGTCCGCCCCGGTGATGAAGAACAGCTCGGTCCCCTCGCCGTACTCTTCGCGCAGCGAGCGGAGGGTGTCCACGGAGTAGGTGGGGCCCTCGCGGTCGATCTCGAGGCGCGACACCCGGAACCTCGGGTTGCTGGAGGTCGCGATCACGGTCATCAGGTAGCGGTCCTCCGCCGGGGACACCCCGGGCTCGTGCTTCATCCACGGCTGTCCGGTCGGCACGAAGAGGACCTGATCCAGCTCGAACTGCCAGAGTGCCTCCTCGGCGGTGACGAGGTGGCCCTGGTGGATCGGGTCGAAGGTGCCGCCCATGACGCCGAGCCGGTTGGGGGCGTCCACGCGGCGATTGTATGACCGGACCTGCGGTGTCCCGTGGATTTCGCCGGCTATCCGAGGACGGCCCTGAGCCCCTCGAGGTGCTCCTCGTAGTGCTCGTGGCCGCTCTCCACGAACCAGGAGCGGGCCTCGTCGTCAAGCAGGTCGTCGGGCAGACGGTCGAGCTCCTCGAGCATCCGAGAACGGGAGGCGTGGAGGCTCGCGATCACCTCGTCCAGGGGGAGCTCCCTCGTTGCCTCGTGGAAGCGAGCGTTGATCTCCTCCTCGTGTCCGTCCTCCCATCCCTCGTAGGTGCCCTCCCGCATCTGGAGCAGCATCTGCGCGGCCTCGGCCTGCCAGCACGCGATGTGGGCCAGGCCGTCCTTCACCGTCCAGAGGTCCGTGTAGGGGCGGTCGGCGGCCTCCGGGTTGAGGCCGTGCAGGAGGTCATGGAGGGGAGCCCACGCGGCCTGCTCGAGGCGGAAGAGCTCGTCCTTGCTCATGACCGGATGCTACTCGGGGTGGTACTCGAAGGCGCGGTCGCCGATGCGGACCTCCTCGCCACCCCGGGCTCCGAGCTCTTCGAGCTTCCGCTCCACGCCCTCTCGGCGGAGGCGGTCCTGGAGCGAGACGACCTGGGCGGGATCGTCGAGGTCCGTCTCCTCCACCCAGCGCTCGACGATTCGCCCCTCGACGCGGAAGCCGTCGCCCTCGCGGCGGACCATGAAGGGCTCCCGGCCGGGTCGGAGCACGACGAAGGGCTTCCGCTCCACCGTGCTCTGGTCGGCGAGGTGGCCGAGGCGCTCCGCGAGGCGCTCGAGGCCCTCCCCCGTCCGGCCCGACACGAGGTGGGTCTCACCCTCCTCGCGGAGCGCCTCGGCCCGTCGCTCGGCCTCCTCGGCGTCCAGCAGGTCCGCTTTCGTGGCGGCGACCAGCCAGGGACGCTCGGCGAGCTCGGTGGCGTAGGCGGCCACCTCGGCCCGGACGAGCCGGAGGTCGGCCACGGGGTCGTCGCCGGCGACGTCCACCACGAATGCGAGCGCTCGCGACCGGGAGACGTGGCGGAGGAACCGGTGTCCGAGGCCTCGCCCCTCGTGCGCCCCCTCGATCAATCCCGGGACGTCCGCCAGCACGACGCGCCGCTCCCCCTCGGCCACGCCGAGGTTGGGGGTGAGGGTCGTGAACGGGTAGTCGGCCACCTTGGGCCGGGCCGCGGTGAGCGCCGCCAGCAGGGTGGACTTGCCGGCGTTGGGGATGCCCACGAGACCCACATCGGCCACGAGCCGTAGCTCGAGACGGAGCCGTCGCTCCTCGCCCGGCTCCCCCCGCTCCGCCGTCTGGGGCGCGCGGTTGCGCCCGGAGGCCAGCGAGGCGTTCCCTCGCCCGCCGCGGCCGCCGCGGGCCACCACGACGCGAGCCCCGGGCCCCACCAGATCCGCCACCGGGCCCCGTTCCTCCTCGACGAAGACGCCGTCGGGCACCGGGATCACGAGGTCGTCGCCGTCGGCCCCGTGCCGGTTGTCGCCGCTCCCGTGGCCGCCGTCCTCGGCCCGCTGATGTGGGTGGCGGGCCAGCGAGGCCAGATCGAACACGTCGGGGGAGGCCTCCAGGATCACGTCGCCGCCTCGGCCGCCGTCGCCCCCGTCGGGGCCACCCTTGGGCCGGTACTTCTCGCGGTGGAACGACGCGGCGCCGTCGCCCCCGCGGCCGCCGCGCGCGTAGACCACGGCCTCGTCCACGAACTCGGACATGCGGTGCGAGTATAGGGGCCGTGCCCAAGCGGACGATCGCCTGGCTGTGGCGCCCCGGAGAGTCGAAGGAGCGTCGGGGCACGCTCTCGCTCGAGGGAGGGACTGCCACCTTCCGGTCGGACGACGGCGAGCAGGTCCGGTTCGGGGACGTGGAGCGAGCCCGCCGGCAGCGGGGGACGCCGGTCCTCGAGATCCGCTACCTGCGCGAGGGCAAGCGGCGCGCCGCGTTCCTCTTCTTCGCCCGTCCTCCCGAGCGCCCCGACCCCGAGCCGGTGCCGAGCCTCTTCGGGGTCATCGGGATCCGAGGGATGAGGCGCGTCGGGGACATGGGGCGGATCCGGGCGGCGAACAGGCGGCTGAAGCCGCTGATCGAGGAGTGGGAGGAGGCCCTCAGGCCTCGACGGTGACGTACTTGCGGCCGTTCGAGGAGTAGAACCGCACGTTCCCCGGGGCCACCGCGAAGAGCGTGTCGTCGCCGCCCCGGCGCACGTTCAGCCCAGGGTGCACCTTGGTGCCGCGCTGGCGCACGATGATCTCGCCGGCCTTCACGGTCTCCCCGCCGAAGGCCTTCACGCCGAGCCGCTTGGAGGTGCTGTCGCGGCCGTTCCTGGACGCAGCGGCGCCCTTCTTGTGAGCCATGGCCCCAGGATAGCAGAGCCTAGGTGGCCTTCTTCCGGCTCGAGGGTTTCTTGGAGGCGCTCTTCTTCGAGGACTTCTTGGCCGACGACTTCTTGGCTGAGGTCTTCTTGGCGGCGGCTTTCTTCCTCGTCGACTTCTTGGCCGCGGGCTTCTTGGCCGCGGGCTTCGTCTCCTCTTCGTCCTTCTTCCCGGCGCGACCGCCGAGCTTCACCTCCTGGATCTCCAGGACGGTCATCCGCTGGCGGTGCCCCTGGTTCCGCTTGTAGCCGCTCTTGGCCCGGTACTTCACGACCTTGATCTTGTCGGCCTTCTTGTCGCCGACGAGGGTGGCCACGACCTTCGCGTTCCCCAGCGACTTGCCCACGTGGGGCCTGTTCTTGTCGTCCATGACGAGGATCGGCTCGAACTCCACGGCCGAGCCCGGATCCACGTCCATGTACTCGACCTCGATCACGTCCCCGGGGCGGACCTTGTGCTGCTTCCCGCCCGTCTTGATCACCGCGTACATCTGGC
>DASUTZ010000266.1:0-5496 GCA_036374295.1 Actinomycetota bacterium | reverse complement strand
GGCGTCGCCGGTGATCAGGTACCCGAGCCGGACGGCGTCGGGGGCGTGCCGCTCGTACAGCTCCCCCAGCCTCCCCGTCTCGGTCACGCTCAACGCCCTCGTCTGCATCATGGCCCATCCTCCGACCAGAAGACGCCTCAGAGCCGAGGAAGGTTCCGTTCCGGGGGGACCGCTCAGGTTGGCAGGAGCACGGCGAAGCGCGACCCCTGGCGGGGTCGGCTCTCCACGCTGATGTCGCCGCCCATCGCCATCACCAGCCGCTTGGCCAGGGCGAGGCCCAGGCCGGACCCCGGCCCGGATCGGGCGGCGTCGCCTCGCCAGAACGGCTCGAACACCTGGTCCAGGGAGTCCACCGGGATGCCCTCCCCGGTGTCGGTGACCGCGATCTCGAGCCGGCCGGCGTCCCGCCGGGCCTCGACCCGGACGCTGCCGTCGGCCGGCGTGTGCCGGATCGCGTTCTGGATGAGGTTCTGCAGGACGCGGGTGACTCGGGGCGAGCACGGCTCGGTCGCCGCGCCGGCCAGGTTCGTCTCCACCGAGACCCCCTTGGCCAGGCGCTGGGGCTCCACGGCGGCGAGGGCCGACGCCACCACGTCGGCCAGGCTGGCCCGCCGCGCCTCCTCCCGGATGGCGTCGGCGTCGAGCTGGGACAGCTCGAAGAGGTCGTCCACGAGGGTGCTCAGGGCGCCCACGGCCCGCAGCATCTCGCGCGTGTAGCGCCTGAGGTCCCGGGGATCGTCGACCACTCCGTCCTCCACGGCCTCCACCATCGCTCGCAAGCCGGCCAGCGGCGTCCTCAGGTCGTGGGAGACGGCGGCCACGAGGTCCCGGCGCCTCGACTCCGCCTCCCGCTCCCTCCGCTGGGCCTCCTGGAGCCGGGAGGCCATCTCGTCGAGGGTGCGGGCCAGGGTGTCCAGTTCGGGCCCGGCCTCCACGCGACCCACCCGGGCATCCAGGTCCCCCTCCGCCAGTCGTCGAGCCGTCCCCTCGAGCCGGGCGACGCCGTCCCTAGAGCTCCTCGCCAGGGCCAGGCCGGCCGCGACGCCCACCGTCCCCGTGTAGGCGAGCAGGACGGCCGTGAGCGCGGCGTCGTGCCCGCTGACGAACATCAGGAGCGCGAATGCTCCGAGGTTGAGCAGCGCCACGGCCACCCCCGCCAGCGACGCCGCGGCGATCCGAACCCGGAACGACGACCGTGCCAGAAGCCGGGCCGCGGCGGCCGTGACGCCCACGGTGGCCAGGACCGCGACGGCCAGGAGGATCGAGAGCTCGGCGAGGTCGGCCCGCGGCATCCCCGTGGCCGCCGCGATCGCCACGGTGGCCCCGGCCCCCGCAGCCCCCAGCAGTCCCAGCCCGAGCAGCGCCTTCGTGCTCATGGATCGAACCGGTAGCCGACACCCCACACGGTCACGAGGTGGACGGGGCGGGAGGGATCGTCCTCGATCTTCTCCCGCAGCCGCCGGACGTGGACGGTCACCGTCGAGGGGTCGCCGTCGAACGCGAAGTCCCAGAGGTCCTCGAGGAGCTCGGTCCGCGAGAAGACCACCCCCGGGTTCGAGGCGAAGTGGTGGAGCAGGTCGAACTCCTTGGGGGTGAGATCGAGCGCCGCACCTCGGATCGTGGCCCGCCGGGCCCAGGGGTCGATCTCCAGGTCTCCGTGGCGGACCCGGCCATCGGCCGCGCCTCCACCTTCCGAGCGGCGGAGGACGGCCCGCACCCGGGCGATCACCTCTCGCGGCGAGAAGGGCTTCGTCACGTAGTCGTCGGCGCCCATCTCCAGCCCCACCACGCGATCGGTCTCCTCGCCCCGGGCGGTCAGCATGATCACAGGGGTCCGCGCCCGGCGGCGGATCCACGACAGGACCCCGGCCCCGTCGAGCTTCGGCATCATGAGGTCGAGGACGACCAGATCGGGCGGAGCGTCGGCGAAGCGCTCGATCGCCTCCTCGCCGTCGGCGGCCGTGCCCACCTCGAAGCCCTCGCGCTCCAGGTACCTCCCCAGCACCTCGCGCACGATGGGCTCGTCGTCCACGACGAGCACTCGCTGCTCGGTCACGCGTCCATCCTCCCTCACCTTCCTTACGAAGACCTTACGAGGTGGGCGGCCCGGGGCCCGCATGGGTACGCTGTGGCCGTGACGACCTGGAAGCTGCCCGACCGGACCTACGACTGCGACGAGCGCACGCTGGTGATGGGCGTACTGAACGTCACCCCCGACTCCTTCTCGGACGGGGGCCGGTTCTTCGACCCCGAGGACGCGGTGAAGCAGGTCCTCCGGATGGTCGAGGACGGGGCCGACATCGTGGACGTGGGCGGGGAGTCCACGCGGCCCGGGTCCGATCCCGTGCCTCCCGACGAGGAGCGGCGCCGCGTGGTCCCGATCGTGGAGCGGCTGGCCCAGGAGCTGGAGGTCCCGATCTCGATCGACACGAGGAAGGCCGAGGTGGCCGCGGCCGCCGTCCGGGCCGGGGCTACGATCGTCAACGACGTCACCGCGGGCCGCGACCGCGAGATGTTCGATGTGGTCCGGGAGAGCGGCGCCGCCCTCGTGCTGATGCACATGAAGGGCGAGCCGAAGACGATGCAGGAGGACCCCCACTACGACGACGTGGTCCGGGAGGTCCGGGACTTCCTGGCCGAGCGGGTCGAGGCGGCGGTCGCCGCGGGGGTCGATCGGGAGGCGATCTGCGTCGACCCGGGCCTGGGCTTCGCCAAGACCACGCCGCACTCCCTGGCGATGATGAGGCACACCGATGCCCTGCTGGACCTGGGGCGGCCCGTGCTGGTCGGCCCCTCGCGGAAGTCGTTCATCGGCGACGTCCTCGGGACCGAGGTGACCGAGCGGGCCGAGGGCACCGTGGGGGCGGTCTGCTACATGGTCGCCAGGGGCGCACATATCGCGCGGGTCCACGACGTCCGGGAGACCGTCCGCGCCGTTCGGGTCGTGGACGCGATCCTTCGGGCATGACCCTGGAGCGCCGGACCGTGGAGGTCTCGGCGGGGGAGCTCGCGTACGTCGAGGCGGGGGAGGGGAAGCCGATCCTCTTCCTGCACGGGATCCCCACGAGCGCCGATCTCTGGCGCAACGTGGCGCCGCTCCTCGCGCTCTGGGCCAGGGTGATCGTCCCCGACCTGCTGGGGTACGGGGCATCCGCCAAGCCCGAGGGGGCGGAGCTCCACATCCGGGCGCAGGCCGGGTACGCGCGCGACCTCCTCGATGCTCTCGGGATCGAGCGGTTCGCGGTCGTGGGCCACGATCTGGGGGGAGGGATCGCGCAGCTGCTGGCGATCGAGGGCGGGGTCGAGGCACTCGTCCTGACGAACTCGATCTCTTGGGACGGGTGGCCGGTGGAGGGCGTGCGAAAGGTGCAGGACCTGCCCGAGGAGGGTTGGGACGAGGCGCTGGCCGAGAAGGTCGTGCGGCGGTCGTTCGAGCGCGGGATGGCCAGGTTCGAGCGCCTGGCACCGGACGACCTCGAGGGATACGTCGCCCCGTGGCGGGAGGACCCGCTCGCGCTGCGGAGGGCCTTCCTGTCGGTGGACGGCGTGGGGCTCGAGGGGACCGTGGAGGCGCTCGGCGCGCTCGGCATCCCGGCCTTCGTGCTCTGGGGCGAGGACGACCCGTTCCTCCCCGCCGAGCGCGCCGAGCGCCTGGGCGAGCTCATGCCGGCCTCCACCACCGCCCTCCTCCCCGGCGTCTCGCACTACCTGATGGAGGACGCCCCCGAGACGGTGGGACCGCTCGTGAGCCAGTGGCTCCGCACCACCTATCTGGAGGGCTGAGTGGCCGCGCTCGACGTCTCGATGACCCGGGAGGAGATCGAAGCCTACCTCCTCGAACAGCGCACGGTGCGGCTGGCCACCGCCGACGCCTCGGGCGTCCCCCACGTGGTGCCGCTGTGGTTCGTCTGGCACGAGGGCGCGATGTACCTCAACTCCACCCTAGGGAACGTCACGGTCCGGAACATGCTGGCCGGCGGCCCGGCCACGGGCGTCGTGGACGACGGCGAGGCCTACGACCAGCTCCGGGGCGTGACCCTCACCGGGGAGGTGGAGCGCCTCGGCGACACCGTGCCTGAGGACGTGCAGCGGGCCTGGTCCGAGAAGTACCTGAGCGGGGGCGAGCTGCCGTACCGCCGGTGGAGGAACCGGTCCTGGTTCCGCCTCTCGCCGACCTCCACCGCGTCCTGGGACTTCCGCAAGATCCCCCAGGGAAGGGCGAGGTCGAGATGACGACGATCCGCATCTCCGGGCTCCGGTGCCGGGGCCGCCTGGGCGTCACCGAGGAGGAGCGGGAGCGGCCCCAGGAGATCGTGGTCGACCTCGAGATCGAGGTCGAGGCCGCGGACGACGCGCTGGACGCAACGGCGGACTACGACGGGGTCCTGCGCGTCGTCCGCGGCCTCGTGGCCACCGAGTCCTTCGTCCTCCTGGAGACCCTGGCCCGGCGGATCGCCCAGATCGTCGCGTCCCAGCCGGGGGCGTCCTCGTGCCGGGCCACCGTGCACAAGCCGGGGGCCGCCCGAGCGCTGAAGGTCGACGACGTGGCCGCGTCGGCCGTCGCCGGCCGCGGCGGCTGATGCCCCGGGCCTTCCTCGGCCTCGGATCCAACCTGGGCGATCGCCTCGCCAACCTCCGGCGCGCGGTCGAGCTCCTCCGGGGGCACGGCGTCCGGGTCCTCCGGTCGTCCCGCGTGTACGAGACCGAGCCCGTGGGAGGTCCCGAGCAGCCCGACTACCTCAACGCGGTGATCGAGGTCGAGACCGCGGCCACCGCGCGCGGCCTGCTCGAGACGTGCATCTCCGTGGAGGAGGAGATGGGCCGGGTCCGTGTGATGCGGTGGGGCCCGCGCACGATCGACCTGGACCTCCTCACCTTCGGGAACGAGGAGATCGACGAGCCGGACCTCCAGGTCCCCCACCCCCGGATGCACGAGCGGGTCTTCGTGCTGGCGCCGCTGCTCGAGCTGACGGCCGAACCGAAGCTGCCCGGGGGCCGGCGGGTCGAGGATCTCCGCCTCGGCCCCGAGCTGCTGCTGGGCGCCCGCCCCTTCGCCGCGCCGCTGGCCTGACCCGCGAGTTGACCCCGGCGGCAAGGTGGGGCAGGGTTTCGCCGTGCTTGTGGCCATCTCCGCCTATCAGCTGTGGTTCTTCGTGCACCTCCTGGGGGTGTTCGGTCTGTTCCTGGCGCACGGGATCTCGGCCGGCGTGGCCCTCAAGCTCCGCAGCGAGCGCGATCCGGTCCGCCTCGACGCGCTCCTCCAGCTCTCGGGCTCGGCGATCCCCGCGTTCTACGTGTCCCTGCTCGTCCTGCTGGCGGGCGGCATCGTGGCCGGGTTCCTGGGGAGCTGGTGGCGGTTCGGCTGGATCTGGGCCTCGATCGGGATCCTCGTGGCTATCATCGTGACGATGTACGCGATCGCCGGCCCCTACTACCGGCGCGTGAGGACGATCGTCCAGGCCATGGCCCGCGGCTCCGAGGCCGTGACGCCTCAGC
>DASUTZ010000265.1:0-6008 GCA_036374295.1 Actinomycetota bacterium | reverse complement strand
TGCTGGAGCTCGTGCACGAGCGTGAGCAGCTCGACCGTGGTGAGGCCCTCCCGGGCGTCGTCGGCCACGACGAGCTCGCCTGTATCGCTGTCGTAGAAGCCCCCCACCTGCTCCCCGAGGAGGTCCTGGATCTCGGCGTCGAGGTCGATCCCCTCGGGGAGAGCGCCTATCTCCGTGAGGAGTCGCGCCTGGATCGCGAGGAACTCGTCCTCCTCCTCCACCATCTCGGTGACGCGCTCACTGAGGGCCGGGGGGTCGAGGTAGACGGGCGCGGGCTCCTCCTCGAAGGTGAGCTCCCGGAGCTCCTCGACGACCGGGGCCACGGAGGCGACGTCGGCCTGCGCCGCGGGCGGGCCGGGCACGGGCTCCCCGAACAGCGCCTGGATGCACGGCGTGGCCCCTCCCATCGGGTCGGCGGTCTCGCGGTCGTCGTCCCCGCCGGTGCCCACCGGCGCTCCTCGCAGGACGAACGTGAGCGCGAGCGCGGCCACGAGCAGGACGACCAGGACCGCCTCGAGCCGGAAGCGCCGCATCCCGTCACTGTAGCCGCGGGGGGGAAGGGTCGACGGGGGGAAGGGGTCGACGAGCCTACCCGTGGGTAGGTAGCCTGGGATGCGCTAGGATACGCGGCGGACATCCGGAGGGAACCTGTTGAACATCGTCGTTGGCGTGAAGCGCGTGCCGGACACGGCTGCCGAGAAGAAGCTCGACGAGCAGGACTTCACCCTCGACCGCGAATCGGTCGAGGCCATCATGAACCCCGTCGACGAGTACGCGATCGAGGAGGCCATCAAGCTCCGCGACGCCGCCGGCGAGGGCGAGGTGACCGTCCTCACGATGGGCCCGGAGCCGGCCGACAAGGAGGCCGTGCGCAAGGCGCTGGCGCTGGGGGCGGACAAGGGGATCCTCGTCACCGACGACCGTCTCCACGGCTCCGACGCGATGGCCACCGCCTACGTGCTGGCTCTCGCGCTCGCCCAGCAGGACTTCGACCTGATGCTGCTGGGCTCGGAGTCCACCGACGCCCGTACCTCGCTGGTGCCGCAGGCCCTCGGCCAGCTGATGGGCATGACCGCGCTCACCTACGTGAAGCAGATCGAGGTCTCGGACGGCAAGGTCACCGTGCACCGCGAGGAGGAGGGCGGGCACGCCGTGGTCGAGGCCGAGCTGCCGGCCATCGTCTCGGTGGTGAAGGGCATCAACGAGCCCCGCTACGCCACGCTGAAGGGGATCATGGCCGCCAAGCAGAAGGAGGTCCAGGTCCTGGCCGGAGACGAGCTCGGGATCGACCCGGAGCAGGTAGGTCTGGAGGGCTCCAAGACGAAGGTGCTGGAGGCCTCGCCCAGGCCGCCCAAGGAGAAGGGCGAGGTCGTGAAGGACGAGGGGGACGCCCACGAGAAGCTGGCGGACTTCCTCCAGGCGAACAAGTTCATCTGATGGCCGAGATCTGGACCGTCGTCGACCACAGCGGAGGGGAGCCGAGCAAGGTCTCCCTCCAGATGGTCACCGCAGGGCGCAAGCTCGCGGAGCAGATGGGGCACGACCTGGCCGGGATCTTCCTCGGCACCGGCTGGGAGACGGCAAAGGAGAAGCTGGCCAAGCACGCGCTCCCCAAGGCCTACGTCTTCGAGTCGCAGGACTTCGAGGACTACCTCGTTCAGCCGGCGATCGACGCGATCGTGAAGCTGGCGCAGGAGCACCAGCCCGCGGCGATCCTGTTCGCCAGCGTCCCGCTGGGGAAGGACCTGGCCTCGGGCGTCGCGGCCAAGCTGGAGAGCGGGGGGCTGGCCGACGTCACCGACATCGAGGTCGACGGCGACCGGCTCACGTGCCGCATGGACGTCTTCGGCGGGGCCACGATCACGAAGTGCCAGGTCGTGGGGGACCCGCAGGTGATCTGCGTGAAGCCGAACGCGTTCGTGGCCCAGGAGGCGGCCGCCGACCTGGCCGAGGAGCGGATCGAGGCCGAGATCACGGACGACGCCAAGGCCGCGAGGATCGTGGAGCGGGTCCAGGAGGAGGCCGGGGGAAGGCCCAGCGTGGAGGAGGCCGCCATCATCGTCTCGGGTGGGCGGGGCCTCGGGGGCCCGGAGCACTTCTCGCTCGTGGAGGAGCTGGCCGACGTGCTGGGCGCCGGCGTGGGGGCCTCGCGGGCGGCGGTGGACGCCGGCTGGTACCCCCATCAGAACCAGGTGGGGCAGACCGGGAAGACCGTCTCGCCCCAGCTGTACATCGCCGTGGGGATCTCGGGCGCGATCCAGCACCGCGCGGGGATGCAGACCTCCAAGACGATCGTCGCCATCAACAAGGACGCGGAGGCCCCGATCTTCAACCTCTCCGACTTCGGCGTCGTGGGCGACCTCTTCGAGGTCCTCCCGAAGCTCACGGAGGAGCTGAAGAAGCGCAAGGGCGGGTGAGGCGGTGGCCCGTCCCTGGGACCGCCTCTCTTCCAGGGACCAGGCTCGCCTCCAGTCGCACCTCCTGCGCGAGCTCCTAACGCGCTACGTCTACCCGTTCAGCCCGTTCTACCGGCGGCTGCTCGATCAGCGGGGGATCAAGCCGGGCGACGTGAAGCGGCTCCGCGACATCGAGCGCCTCCCGATGGTCTCCCGCTGGGACTTCGCGGCCACCGACGAGGACCGGTGGCGGCCATTCCGGGCGATGCTCCGCCCCGACGAGCGCAGCCTGAAGCGCTGGGCGCACCGGCGGACCCTCCGCCGGGTCGCCATCGAGAAGCTGCTGCGCGGCGACCTGGCGGCCGAGCGCATGGTGGCCGAGGAGTTCAAGCCGATCCACCTCCACCTGCCCGAGCGGGCGGGGCCGGTGATGGGCTACACGATGCGCGACCTCTCGGGGCTCTCGCAGGCGGGCGCGAGGAGCCTCGCGGTCATCGGCGCGGACCGGTCGGACGTCCTCGTCTCGACCCTCCCCTCCGGACCGACGCTCCCGTTCTGGCACGTGCGCTACGCGGCCCAGGGCGCCGGCATAGCCGCCCTTCACCTGGGGGCGGGGGAGTCCGTGCGGCCGGCACGGGCGGCGCACTGGATGCACCGCGCGGGGGCCACGGTGCTGGTCTCTCAGCCGGGGTACGCGGAGGGCCTGCTTCGAGGGGCCCCGCCCGAGACGTTCGAGCGCCTGCGCATCCTCGCGTTGTGGAGCGAGGGAGGGATGCAGGGAGCGCGCGAGCGGTTCAACTCGAGGCTGCGCGCTGGCGGGGCGCCCGAGGCCTACGTCGTCTCCCTGCTGGGGATCCCCGAGGCCCGGGTGGCCTGGGCCGAGTGCCCGCCCCCCGCGGATCGACCGGGCGCCTCGCACGGGTTCCACACCTACCCCGATCTCGAGTACCTGGAGGTCGTGGATCCCTCGACGGGGAAGCTCCAGGACGAGGAGCGCGGCGGCGAGCTCGTGTACACCTCGCTCGACTGGCGCGGGTCGGCCCTCCTCCGGTACCGGACCGGCGTCGTGGCCCGGCGGGGGATCACGACGAAGCCCTGCCCGGGATGCGGGCGGACGGTGCCCAGGATCCTCCCGGAGATCTCCTACACGGACTGGCTGGTGCGAACGACCGGCTCCCAGGGCGAGGTGCGGCTGGATCTGGCCGAGGTCCTGCCCGTGCTGTGGGAGGCCCGGGGGGTGCCGCTGTGGCAGGTGGAGGTGGGCCGGGGCGCCGGACCCGGCCGGCTCGACCTGGTGACCGCGTGTCTGGGCGGGGCGGGCGAGCGCGACGCAGAGCAGGTGGAGCGGGCGCTGAGGCCGTTCGGCGTTCGGTGCCGCCCGGTGCCGCTCCAGGACCTCGGACGGCGGATGGGGATGGGGACCGAGCGCCCCGAGGAGCGGGTGGTGGTCCGCCGCGACCCCTCGTCGAGTGGGCCCGGGTCGTGAGCGACGCCACACCATCTTCGTTCGTGGAGCTGGTGGGCTGCCGTCTCCCCCTTCAGCTCGCCGCGATGGGAGGGATCGGCACCCCGGAGCTGGCGGCCTCCGTCTCCCGTGCCGGCGGTCTGGGCACAGTGCCCGGCCGTCGTCCCGACGACGTCGAGCGGTCGGTCGAGGAGATGAGGGCCTCCGGGGAAGGGCCCGTCGCGATCAGCTTCCTGATGCCCTTCCTTCGTCGTGAGTCCGTGGAGGTGGCGGCGAGGCTCGCGGACGTCGTGGAATTCTTCTACGGAGAACCGGATCGAGAGCTCATCGAGGTCGCGGGCCGCGGTGGCGCCGTCGTCGGCTGGCAGGTGGGGACGGCCCGGGAAGCCACCGCGGCCCGCGACGCGGGCTGCCGCCTCATCGCCGTCCAGGGCGTCGAAGCGGGTGGGCACCTCCGCGGGTCTCAGCCTCTCGACGTGGTCCTCGAGCAGACCCTTAGGGTCGTCGATGTGCCGGTGCTCGCGGCGGGCGGGATCGGCACGTCCGAGCGCGTCGAGGAGCTGTTCGACATGGGCGCAGTCGGTGTCCGGATCGGGACGCGGTTCATCGCCGCGGCGGAGTGTCAGGCGCATCCGGCCTACGTCGGAGCCCTCATCGGGGCGACGGCGAGGGACACCGTCGTGACGGAGGCGTTCGGCGCCGACTGGCCCGACGCGCCTCACCGGGTCCTTCGTTCGGCCCTGAGGGCCCTGGAGCGGTTCGAGGGGGAGGTCGTCGGCTCGATCGGCCCCTGGCAGATGCCGCGAGCGAGCTCGGTCCCTCCAACGCGAGAGACAGAAGGCGTGATCGAAGCGATGGCGCTGTACGCCGGCGAATCGGTGGAGGCCGTCCACGGCGTCGTCCCCGCGGCGCAGATCGTGGAGGAGCTGGTGGGATCGAGGTCGGCCTAGGGGATCTCGGCGAACGCGCGCACCGGGAAGGAGGCGGCGCCGACGACCGCCGGGGGCGCGGCCGTGAACCGGAACCTCTCGCGCGGCAGCGGCCCCAGGCCCGTCAGGTTCTCCACGATGAGGACGCCCGCTTCCAGCAGGCGCGTGTGCGCGGGCCTCGACGAATCCTCGACGTCGTCCACGTTGCCAAAGTCGACCCCCACGAGCGCGGCGCCGCCCTCGATCAGCGCCGAGATCGCCTCCTCGCCCAGGAACGGGCCCCGGGCCCAGTACTCGTCGGTCGGCCACAGCTCATCGCGGCCGGTGCGGATCAGGACGGCGCGGCGCTCGAGGTCTCCCTCCGGGAGCTCCACCGGGCCCGGGTCGGGCGACGCGTCCACGACGAGCCCCGGGAGGTTCGCGACCTTCTCCAGCGGGATCCCTCCGATGTCCTCGCGATCGCGGAACCGGTGGAACGGCGAGTCCAGGTAGGTCCCCGTGTTCGTGGCGATCTCCGCGTGCCCCAGGAAGAACTCGGCCTTCCCTTGATAGCGGTCCCGGGAGTCCTCGTGCGTCAGGATGGGGCCGATGCGGGGAGGAGGCAGCCCCGGGAACGCCCCGCGCCCCTCCTCGATCGGATGGCTCAGGTCGATCAGCATGCGGCGATGCTACCGGGTTCGTGTGGGGACGCCCGTTCGGGTATACCTCTCTCATGTCGGGCCGCGACGAGGATCGCCACGTGATCGACCCCTCGAAAGGACTCGTGGCCGAGGGCGTGCCCGAGCGGAAGGCCTGGGAGGTGCGGCGGCGGGGGACGCTGGCCGGCATCGTCTGGAGGGAGGGGAGGGCTTCGTTCCGCGCCGCGTACGAGCGCGACGGCCGCATGACCCAGATCCCCCGGACGTTCCTCTCGATCGAGGAGGCCGCCCGGGCCCTCGACCGCGCCGTCCGCTGACGCGGGCCGGCGGGGCCGCGGTGCTACCCTCGACCTCGATGGCCAGCGTGCTCGTCGCGATGTCCGGGGGCGTGGACTCCTCGGTCGCCGCCTGTCTCCTCCACGAGGCGGGCCACGAGGTGCTGGGCTCCCACATGAAGCTCGTCCACACCGAGGGTGTGGAGCACGGGTGCTGCGGGCCCCAGGCCGAGGCCGACGCTCGCGCCGTCGCGGAGCACGCCGGGTTCGCGTTCGAGGTGGCCGACCTCTCCGAGGTCTTCGAG
>DASUTZ010000264.1:0-11442 GCA_036374295.1 Actinomycetota bacterium | reverse complement strand
GAGACGTTCGCCGACAACTTCCAGCTCGTCTCGGTGCAGGGAGGGTGCGCCAACTTCCGGTTCGGCGACCAGTCCTTCACGCTCTGCGAGCCGGGAGAGAGGAAGTGACGCCCCCGCGCGGCCCGATGGGACGCGGCCGGGACTGACCCGCCCGGCCGGCGGGGTCCGATGGCTGCGACCGCGGGGGGAGCGGCCGTCGGAGCTGGGAGGCGGCCTTCGGGCCGCCTCCTCCGTATGCTGGCACGATGAGACTGCTGACCGCGGGCGAATCGCACGGGAAGGCCCTCGTGGCCGTGCTGGAGGGCCTGCCGGCGGGCGTCCCCATCTCCGAGAAGGAGATCGAGGGCGAGCTGGCCCGGAGGCGCCACGGCTACGGGCGGAGCCGGCGTCAGCGGCTGGAGGCCGATCGCTTCGAGGTGCTCGGGGGGATGCGGCACGGGCGAACCCTGGGCAGCCCGATCGCGATCCGGATCGAGAACGCGGAGTGGGAGGCGAAGTGGAGCCGCCGGATGGCCCCGTTCGGCTCCCCGGATCCCGACGACCGGCTGGTCCGTCCACGTCCCGGCCACGCGGACCTGACCGGGGCGCAGAAGTACGGCTTCGACGACGTCCGCAACGTGCTGGAGCGGGCCAGCGCGCGCGAGACCGTGGCCCGAGTGGCGGCCGGAGCGTTCTGCAAGGCCTTCCTCGCCGAGCTGGGGATGGCCGTGCTCTCGCACGTGGTGCGGATCGGAGGTGAGGAGGGCGAGCCCAGGACCGTTCCCGGGCCCCAGGACCTTCCCGTCGTCGACGCGTCGCCGGTTCGGTGCCTCGACCCCGAGGCCTCGGAGTTGATGGTGGCGGCGATCGACGCGGCCCGACGCGAAGGGGACAGTCTCGGCGGCGTGTTCGAGGTCGTGGCGCACGGGGCGCCGCCGGGGCTCGGGACCTACGTGCACCACGAGCGGAAGCTGGACGCGCGGCTCGCGCTGGCGCTCATGAGCATCCAGGCGATCAAGGGCGTGGAGGTGGGGGACGGGTTCGCGGGGGCGGCGCGGCCCGGCTCCCGGGCCCACGATGAGATCGAGCCGAGCGGAGCCGGGCCGCGCCGCCGCACCGGAAGGTCGGGAGGGATCGAGGGCGGCATGTCCACGGGCGACCCGATCCGGGTGCGGGCGGCGATGAAGCCCCTCTCGACGCTGCCCCGACCCCTGGACACCGTGGACCTGGACACGGGGGAGCCGGCGCAGGCGATCCGTCAGCGGACCGACGTGTGCGCGGTCCCCGCCGCCGCGGTCGTGGGTGAGGCCGCGGTGGCCCACGTGCTGGCGGAGGCCGCCCTGGAGAAGCTGGGGGGCGACTCGGTCGAGGAGACGCGCCGCAACCTCGACGGGTACCTCCGCTCGCTGGAGGGTGGCGCGTGAAGGTCTGGCTCGTCGGGATGCCGGCCTCGGGGAAGACCACGACGGGGACCCTCCTCGCCCGGCGTCTCGGGGTCCCGTTCGTGGACGTGGATCTCGAGATCGAGTCCCGGGCCGGCCGCGACGTGGCGGGGATCTTCGCCGAGGCGGGTGAGGCGGGCTTCCGCTCCCTGGAGCGGGAGGCGATCGCCCTGCTGGCGGAGGACGGCGACGCGGTGATCGCGGCGGGCGGTGGGGCGGTGCTGGACCCGGCGAACCGCGAGGCGATGCGGGCCTCGGGCCGGGTCGTCCTGCTCGAGGCCCCGGCCGAGATGCTGGTGGCCAGGCTGGGGGACGCGCCGCGCCCGGTGACCGCCGGCGCGGATCTCGAGGCGCTGCTGCGCGACCGCGCCGAGGCCTACGCCGCCGCCGCGCACCTCAGGGTGGAGGCCGACGGGCCGCCGGAGGCGATCGTCGACCGCATCGTCCAGGGGCTCTGACGTGACCACGGTGCCCGTCCGCGTGCGCGGGGCCGCTTACGACGTCGCGATCGGCGTCGGGCTGCTGGCCCGGGCGGGGGAGGTCCTGCCGTCCTTCACCGGCGCCGAGCGGGCGTTCGTGGTGGCCGCCCAGCCGGTGGCCGAGCGGTTCCTGGGGACGCTCGGGGCCTCGCTCGAGCTGCCGGCAGTGCACCTGGCCGTCCCCGAGGGCGAGGAGGCGAAGACCCTGCGAACGGCCGAGGCGCTCTGGGAGCATCTGGCGACGCAGGGGGCGCACCGCGCGGATCCAGTGATGGCGCTGGGCGGAGGCTCGACCGGCGACGTGGCAGGATTCGTCGCGGCCACCTACATGCGCGGCGTGCCGTTCGTCCAGCTCCCCACGACCCTCACGGCCCAGGTCGATGCCGCGATCGGGGGGAAGGTCGGCGTCAACCTCCCCCGGGGCAAGAACCTGGTGGGCGCCTTCCACCAGCCCGCGGCCGTGCTGGCCGACGTCTCCACGCTGGCGACGCTGCCCGAGGAGGAGTTTCGGTCGGGCCTGGGCGAGGCGGCCAAGTACGGGCTCGCCGTGGATCCCTGGGTCCTCGACGTGCTGGAGCGGAGGCACGGCGCGGTGCTGGCCCGGGATCCGGGGGCGCTCGCCGACCTCGTGGCCGCCTGCGTGCGGGCCAAGGCGTCGGTGGTGGAGGCCGACGAGCGGGACACCGGCGCCCGGTCGGTCCTCAACTACGGCCACACACTGGCCCACGCCCTGGAGCGGCTCGAGGGATACGGGCGGGTCTCCCACGGGGAGGCGGTGGCGATGGGGATGGCCTTCGCCGCGCGGCTCTCGGTGACGCTCGGCATCGGCTCGGAGGACCTCCCGGCGAGGCACCGGCGGGTGCTGGCCTCGCTGGGCCTCCCCAAGTCGTTCCCCGAGCTCGACCCCGACGAGGTCCTCGAGGCCATGCACCTCGACAAGAAGTACCGACAGGGCATCCGCTTCGTGCTCCTCGAGGAAGTGGGACGGCCCCGGCTGGTGGAGGTGCGGCCGGAGGCGATCCGCGAGTCGCTGAGCGAGGCGCTGGGAGGCGTGGCGTGAACGTGCTGCTGCTCCTGGGACCGAGCCTCGGCGCCCTGGGCTCCCGGGATCCGGAGCTGTACGGGGACGAGCCGATGGAGGACGTGATGGCGGGGGTCTCGGCCCGGGCCGAGGAGCTGGGCCACCGGCTGATCTGGCGCCAGAGCGACGCCGAGGGGGAGCTGGTGGGATGGCTGCTCGCGGCACGGGAGGAGGGATTCGAGGCGGTGATCGCGAACCCAGGCTCGCTCACCCACTACTCCCACGCCCTGCGGGACGCGGTGGAGGCCTCGGGCCTGCCCGCGATCGAAGTGCACCAGACCAACATCTTCGCCCGCGAGGGGTTCCGGCGCCGCTCCGTGATCTCGGAGGCGTGCCGGGCCGTGATCGTGGGCCTGGGGATCGGCGGCTATCATGTGGCGCTGGAGGCCTTGGGATGGATCATGCAACGAGGAGGCGACGGCTCGCCGCGCGGCTCGACGACCTAGGGGTCGAGGCGATCCTGATCACCCGAGTGGTGAACGTCCGCTACCTCTCGGGGTTCACCGGCTCGAACGCGCAGCTGCTGCTCTCGGCCGACCCCGTCCTCCTGACTGACCCCCGCTACGACGAGCAGTCCTCGAAGGAGGCGCCCGACCTCGCCCGCCGCATCTACGCGGACGGGTTCCGCGACGAGCTCAGGCCGGTGCTGAAGGCGGCGGGCGTCGCGCGCCTCGGGTTCGAGCGTCACGCCGTCACCTACGAGAGCTACGAGTCGCTGGCCGAGCTTGAGGGCGTGGAGCTCGTCCCGATCGGCCACGAGGTGGAGCGGCTCCGCTGGGAGAAGGAGCCGGAGGAGATCGCCCTCCTGGAGCGGGCCCAGGAGGTTACCGACGCGGCCTTCGACGAGATCGTGGGGAAGCTGGCCGAGGGGATGACCGAGCGCGAGGTGGCGTTCGAGCTCGAGCTGGCGATGCGGCGAGGCGGGGCCGAGCGGATCGGGTTCGACACGATCGCCGCCTTCGGCGAGAACGCTGCCGAGCCGCATCACGGCCCGACCGACCGGGCACTGGCCCCGGGAGACCTCGTCAAGCTTGATTTCGGATGCGTGGTGGACGGCTACCACTCGGACATGACGAGGACGCTGGCGTTCGGGGACCCGGGCGACGAGCTGCGGAAGGTCTACGAGATCGTGGCCAGGTCCCAGCGAGCCGGCGAGGAGGCGGTCCGGGCCGGCGTCGTCGGCGGGGAGGCCGACGGGGCCGCCCGTCGCGTGATCGAGGAGGCCGGCCACGGCGACCGCTTCGGGCACTCGCTGGGCCATGGGGTGGGCCTGGAGATCCACGAGGGGCCGACCCTGCGGAGGAGGTCGGAGGACGTCCTCCCCGCGGGCGCCGTGGTGACCGTGGAGCCGGGCATCTACCTGCCGGGCGTGGGCGGCGTTCGGATCGAGGACGCCGTGGTGGTCGAGGAGGACGGGTGCCGGGCCCTCCCCAGGACCACCAAGGAGCTGATCGTGCTGTGAACGTCTCGACGAACGACCTGAAGACCGGGATGACCCTCGACCTCGACCACCAACTCTGGCAGGTCGTGGACTTCCAGCACGTGAAGCCGGGGAAGGGACACGCCTTCGTGCGCACGAAGCTGAAGAACGTCCGCAGCGGCGCGGTGCTCGACCGGACGTTCCGGGCCGACGAGAAGGTCGGCCTGGCGATCGTGGAGCGGAAGGAGATGCAGTACCTCTACGACGACGGGCACGCTCTCGTGTTCATGGACACGGGGACCTACGAGCAGATCCACGTCCCGAAGGACACGGTGGGGGACATGACCGGCTACCTCGTCGAGGGCGCGATGGCCCTGATCGCGATGCACGACGGCGTGCCGATCGGGGTGGAGCTGCCCGCCGCGGTCGTGATCGAGGTCGCGCAGACCGATCCCGGCGTGAAGGGCGACCGGGTGAGCGGTGCGATGAAGCCGGCGGTGCTGCAGACGGGCCTCACGGTCCGGGTGCCGCTGTTCGTGGGGCCGGGCGACAAGGTCAAGGTCGACACGCGATCGGGCGAGTACCTCACGCGGGAGCAGTGAGGTGGGGGCGCGGCGCGAGGCTCGCCGCCGCGCCGCGCTCATCCTCTACCAGGCCGACGTCACGGGGAGGGCGCCCTCCGAGGTCCTCGAGGAGCGGCTCGAGCTCGGCGAGGCGCTCCCCGCGTTCACCACGGAGCTCGTGCTGGGGGTTGGGGAGCGCCTCGCCGAGCTCGACGAGGTGATGGGGCGGGCCGCCGAGGAGTGGACCGTGGAGAGGATGGCGTCCGTCGACCGAACCCTCCTTCGGCTGGCGACCTTCGAGATCCTCCACCGCGACGACGTGCCGGCCGCCGTGGCGATCGACGAGGCCGTGGGCGCGGCCAAGGAGCTCTCCACCGAGGACTCGGGGCGGTTCGTGAACGGCGTGCTGGGGAGGATCGCCCGGGACGCCGGCGCCCCTCAGCAGGCCGAGTAGGCCCAGCGGAAGGGCTTCGCGCCCAGGACGCTGATGGCGAGGGTCCAGTCGCCGCTCGTGGCCCCGGCCCGGAACGAGTAGATGCCGTCGATCCTCCAGAGGATCTCGGCGGAGGTCAGGCACGACCACCACGCGGGCGGCCACCCGGTCCGGTCCGGATCCACGAAGGATCCCTCGGTGGTGAAGACCCTCGACTCGATGACCGGGAGCAGGCCGGGATGCCTCCCCTCGGGCAGCACCCCGTCGTGGATCGTGGCCGACCCGGTCACCGAGTACTCGAAGGTGTCGTCGGTCCAGCTCGCCGAGCACTCCTCTACGCCGTAGACGACGGTGACGGCCCGTCCGTAGTGGAGGGAGGGCCCCCAGCCCCGGTACGTCTGGATACGGGCGAAGCTCCCGCAGTCGATGGGCTGGGCGCTCGCACCTCCGACCCCGGCGGCCAGGGCTGCGGTGGCGACGACGAGGACGATGACCTTCCTCACGTGCCCCCCTGGGATCTCGCTCGCTCGGCGCCGGAAGGCGCTACCTGGATGACGTCGGCGGGTCGCCGGCCGGCCGGCTCTCGTCGACCTCTCGGCGTTCGTCCTCCTCGGCCTCTTCGGCCTCGTCGTCCATGCCCTTCTTGAACTCCTTGGTGGAGCGCCCCAGCGACCGAGCCATCTCGGGGAGGCGCTTCGCGCCGAAGAGCAGGAGGACGACGACGAGGATGATGATGAGCTCGCCGAGCCCCGGCGTCCACACCGCGACAGCGTCCATGAGGCCAGGATACACCCCCCCGCCCGTCATGCGACCGGCCATCTCTGTGGTAGGCTCCGCGCAGGAAGCTTCCCTTTAAGTCCGGTCCCGTGAGGCCGGGAAGGAGCGTGCATCGTGGAGAGGAAGGGCGCCCTGCCGTACGGCGGTGGGGCGTTCTGGCGTCCGGGAGCGGGTCGTGGCCTTCGCGGCTAGCGGCGTCGTGCTCGACGCCGAGGGCGTCCGCCGCGCCCTGACGCGCATCTCCCACGAGATCCTGGAGCGGAACGGGGGGGCGACCGACGTCGTCCTCGTGGGGATCGCCGCCAGGGGCGACGATCTGGCCCGCCGCATCGCCGAGAAGCTCAGACGGATCGAGGATGTGGACGTCCCCGTGGGGGTCCTCGACATCAGCTTCTACCGCGACGACATCGGGCTCCGGGCTGAGGCGCCGGAGGTCCACGAGACCCGCATCGACTTCGACGTGACCGGGCGCACGGTCGTGCTCGTGGACGACGTGCTGTTCACCGGCCGGACGATCCGCGCCGCGATGGACGCCCTCGTGGACTTCGGACGACCCCGCGCCATCCAGCTCGCCGTGCTCGTGGATCGGGGCCACCGCGAGCTCCCGATCCGCGCCGACTTCGTGGGCAAGAACATCCCGACCCGGACGGGGGACCAGGTCCGGGTCCTGACGTCCGAAACCGACGGCGCCGACGCCGTCGAGGTGGGGGAGGAGACATGATCAGGGACCTCTTGTCGATCACGCAGCTCTCGGCCGAGGACATCACGAGGATCCTCGACACGGCCGACTCGTTCCGCGAGGTGGGGACCCGTGTGATCAAGAAGGTGCCGGCCCTGCGCGGGCGCACCGTCGTCAACCTCTTCTACGAGAACTCCACCCGGACCCGCATCTCGTTCGAGCTCGCCGCGAAGCGGCTCTCCGCGGACGTGATCAACTTCTCCACCTCGGGATCCTCCGTCTCGAAGGGCGAGAGCCTGAAGGACACGGCGCTGACCCTCCAGGCGATGGGCGCCGACGCGATCGTGATCCGGCACTCGTCGTCCGGCGCGCCCTACACGCTGAGCCGCTGGGTGGACGCGAGCGTTCTCAACGCGGGCGACGGGACCCATGAGCATCCCACCCAGGCTCTCCTCGACCTCTACACGATCCGCGAGCACTTCCCGTCGTTCGAGGGGCTGAAGGTAGCGATCGTGGGCGACGTCCGACACTCCCGGGTGGCTCGCTCGGGCGTGCTCGCCCTGACGAAGATGGGGGCGGACGTGACGCTCGTGGGCCCGCCCACGCTGATCCCGCCCGAGGCCCCATCCTGGGGCGCCGAGGTCTCCTACGAGCTCGACCCGGTCCTGCCCAAGCTCGACGTCTGCTACATGCTGAGGGTCCAGCGGGAGCGGCAGCGCCAGCAGTTCTTCCCCACGGTGCGCGAGTACTCCCAGCGGTACGGGCTGTCGGAGGAGCGGGTGGACGCCCTGCCCGACGAGGCGTTGATCATGCACCCGGGCCCGATGAACCGCGGGGTCGAGATCGCCTCGGACGTGGCCGACCTCCCCCGCTCGTTGATCGTGGATCAGGTCACGAACGGGATCGCGGTGCGGATGGCCCTTCTCTATCTGATCGTCGGGGTGGAGGGTGAGCAGAAGGAGGCGAGTTGATGGCGAAGGTTCTCTTCCGCGGAGGGAGGGTCGTCGATCCCGCCTCCGGGACGGATCGCACGGCCGACGTCCTCGTCGAGGACACCATGATCTCGGAGGTGGGGGAAGGGCTGTCCCCGTCGGGCGCGGCCGAGGTCGTGGACTGCGATGGCCTCGTGGTCGCGCCGGGGCTCGTGGACCTCCACACGCATCTTCGGGAGCCCGGCCGGGAGGATGCGGAGACGATCGAGACGGGCAGCAGGGCGGCCGCGCTGGGCGGCTACACGGCGGTCGTGGCGATGCCGAACACCGACCCGGTCGCCGACCAGCTCGCGATCGTGCTAGAGGTCGCGGCCCGGGGCGAGAAAGCGGGCCTGGTGGACGTGATCCCGGCATCGGCGATCACGAAGGGGCTCGAGGGGGAGTCCCTCGTCGAGATGGGGGAGCTTTCCGCGGCCGGCGTCCGGCTTTTCACCGACGACCACCGGTCGGTGCAGTCGGCCAGGACGATGCGGCTCGCGCTGGAGTACGCGAAGGCCTTCGACGTGGTCATCTGCCAGCACGCGCAGGACGACACCTTGGCCGAGGACGCGCAGATGCACGAGGGCCACTACTCGGCGATCCTCGGCCTCCGAGGCTTCCCCCGCGAGGGCGAGGAGGTCACGGTGGCCCGCGACATCCTCCTCGCTCGCCTCAGCGGGGGCCGGCTCCACGTCACCCACACCTCGTCGGCGGGATCGGTCGAGCTGATCAGGAGGGCCCGAGCCGAGGGTGTGCGGGTCACGGCGGACGCCACACCCCACCACCTCGCCCTCACCGACGAGGCTCTCGTCACGTACGACACGAGGTTCAAGGTCAACCCCCCGATCCGGTCCGAGGAGGATCGCGACGGTCTCCGGCAGGGGCTGGCCGACGGGACGATCGACGCCGTGGCCACCGATCACGCCCCCCACGCCGTGGAGGACAAGGAGGTCGAGTTCGACCACGCTCGCCCCGGGACGACCGGCCTGGAGACGGCTCTGGCGGTCGTGCTGACCGAGCTCGTGGAGCCCGGCCTGCTCGACCTGCCGAGCGCGATCCGGGCGATGTCCACGGAGCCGGCGCGGATCCTGGGCCTCCACGAGCAGGGCGGGCCCTTCGAGCCGGGGCAGACGGCGAACCTCGTCGTCTTCGACCCGGCCGAGGCCTGGACCGTGGGGGAGCGGCCCTTCGCCACAAAGGGGCGCAACTGCGCGTTCGTGGAGCGGGAGGTTCGGGGTCGGGTCCGCCACACGATGCTCCGGGGGACGTTCACCGTCCGGGAGGGCCAAGCCACGAGGTGAGCGACGCCCCGCCGGCGGACGGAACGCCTCGGCAGCGGTGGTGCCCGGCATCACGACGGGGAGTAGGCTCGGTGCCGTGATCCGCAAGAAGTGCGAGGTCCTCAGCTCGCGGCGTGCGGGCGTGTACCACACGCTGACCCTGGTGGCGCCGGAGATCGCCGAGGTGGCACGCCCCGGCCAGTTCGTGCAGATCGCCGTCCCCGAGGGCCGCGAGTTCCTGCTGCGCCGTCCCTTCTCGATTCACGAGGCGTCCAGGCGTGGAGGCTGGGCCGGCACCCTGGAGCTCGCCTTCCTGGGGACGGGTCCGGGCACCACGTGGCTGACGCAGGTCCAGCCGCACGATTTCCTCGACGTGATCGGGCCGCTCGGGAAGCCCTTTCCGTACCCGCGACAACTGACGAACTGCCTCCTGGTCGGCGGCGGCTACGGCGCGGCCCCTCTCTACTTCCTGGCGAAGGAGCTGAACGCACGTCAAAAGCGTGTGGACATGATCATCGGGGCCCGCGACCAGGAGCGCATCTTCAAGCAGGTCGAGGCGAAGCGTCTCTCGGTGTCGATCGGGATCACGACCGAGGACGGCAGCCTCGGCGACCGGGGGCGCGTCACTGACATCCTCCCCGGGATGGTGTCGCGGACGGGCACGGAGGTCGTGTACGCGTGCGGCCCGAACGCGATGCTCCGGGCAGTGGCGGAGTACTGCGCCGACCACGGGATCCCGTGCCAGGTGGCCGTGGAGGAGCTGATGGCGTGCGGCATGGGCATCTGCTGGACCTGCACAGTCCCGGTGATCCGCCGAGACGGGTCCGGCTGGGACAACCTCCGTACGTGCGTGGAGGGCCCGGTCTTCAACGGCGCGCGCGTCTGGTGGGAGAAGTGGCTCCGGGAGCCCTCGGTCCCCACGCAGACCCCTCCCCACGGGTTCCGCATGGAGGAGGCCGGGGTGGGAGGTGAGCCGTGGCCCGAGCACGAGTGAATCTCGGGGTCGACCTTGGGGGCGTGCAGCTCCCCACCCCCGTGCTCGGGGCCTCCGGGACGTTCGGGTCCGGCCGTGAGCTCTCTCCGATCCTCGACCTCTCCAAGGTCGGAGGGATCGTCACGAAGAGCGTGACCCTCCGGCCGGTGAAGGGGCTGCCCACCCCCCGCATGGTCGAGACCCCGTCGGGCATGCTGAACGCGATCGGCCTCCAGAACCCGGGCATCGACGAGTTCATGGAGAAGGAGGGACCGTTCATCCGGCGGGTGGGCGTGCCGGTCTTCCTCTCGATCGCGGGGAAGTCGGTCGAGGAGTTCGTTCAGGTGGCGATGCGCGCCCAGAACATCCCCGGGGTCGTGGCGCTGGAGGCGAACATCTCCTGTCCCAACGTCGAGCGGCGCAATCAGGTTTTCGCCTGCCACCCGGACGCGGCGGCCGAGGTCGTGGGCGCGGTGGCCAGGCTCTCGCGGCTGCCGGTCTTCGCCAAGCTGACACCCGACGTCACCGACATCGCCGAGGTGGCCGAGGCCTGCGTCCGGGCCGGCGCCCACGGCATCTCCCTCATCAACACGCTTTTGGCGATGGCGATCGACGTCGAGACCTTCCGCCCCAAGCTTGGTGGGGTGACGGGCGGGCTGTCGGGCCCCGCGATCCGGCCGGTGGCGGTGCGCGCCGTCTACCAGGTGGCGCGGGCGCTCCCCGAGGTTCCCATCATCGGGATGGGAGGGATCCGCAGCGCCCGGGACGCGGTCGAGTTCCTGCTGGCGGGCGCCTGGGCCGTGGCGGTGGGGACGGCGAGCTTCTGGAACCCCGAGGCGGTGGCCGACGTGGGCCGCGGGATCGGGGAGTTCCTGGTCCAGCGCGGGCTGAGGAGCCCGGCCGGCCTCCGGGCTCGAGTGGTGGTGCAGGAAGAGGAGGCCGGTGAGCCGGCTCATCGTGGCGGCTGACGTCCCATCGGTCGCCGCCGCCGAGGATCTGGCCCGCTCGCTGGCCGGGACCGTGGGCATGGTCAAGGTGGGCCTCGAGCTGTTCGCGTCGGAGGGTCCCGAGGCCGTCCGCCGCCTCCGGGGGCACCTCCCCGTCTTCCTCGACCTGAAGCTGCACGACATCCCCACGACCGTGGAGCGGGCCTCCCGTGTCGTGGGGCGGCTCGGCGCAGCCATGCTGACCGTGCACGCGCTGGGTGGCCCCGAGATGGTCGCCGGGGCCGTGCGCGGGGCCGCCGAGGGAGCGGCCGAGGAGGGGATGGAGCCGCCCGAGGTGATCGCGGTCACGGTTCTGTCCAGCCTGGCGGAGGCGGCGGGGGCGGCGCCGGCCTCGCTCGCCTTCGAGGCGAGCGAGGCC
>DASUTZ010000263.1:0-4783 GCA_036374295.1 Actinomycetota bacterium | reverse complement strand
CGAGCGGATGATCCCGCTCCACGAGCCACCGGTCGACCTCCGGGTTCGTGTTCATCGTCCCTTGGGAGGGAGCTCCGCGACGAACGCCCGAGCGAGCCCGATCCACCGTGCCAGATCCTCTTCGGTCTCCAGGCCCTTCGCTGAGACGTACACGTAGCCCTTCATCGGGCGGCCGGTGAAGTCCATGGGCCGGACGTGCGGCTCGTCCAGCGCTTCCTCCGCCCGATCGGGCCCCAGCCTCAGCATCAGATCCTCGGCGGTCACCCCGCAGCACATGTGACCCCCCACCATGAACGCGATCCCGCCGAACATCTCCCGCTCGTCCGTGCTCCCGTCAACCTCCGCGAGGACGTCCCTCACCCTCGCCGCAAGGTCCTCGTCATAAGCCATCGTGCCTCCTCGAATCCCGCACCATCATGCCCTTCACCACCCACGAAGGGCTCCCCGGCGAGCCTAGAACCGGCGGAGGGGCCGGTAGAGGTCGCGGACGAGGCTTCGGCCGTAGTCGCGTGCGGGAGCCCACTTCCCCCCGAGCTCCTGAACGGTCGGCGCGACCCGGTGGATCGAGGCGAAAGCGCGCGGATCTCCCAGCCTCTTAGCCTCGGCCGGCGTCAGCACTCCCGCGTAGAGCGCGAGATGCGCGCAGTGCGCCCTGGTTCCCATCTCCCAGTCTCGGAACCGCTGGTGTGCGGCCGGATCGTCGTTGTCCCCTCCCGCGGTGGTCTTCAGGCCGCAAGAGTTGTGGAAGCTCGCATCGATCACGCCCCCGAACCTACCGAAGCCGGTCTCCTTGGCCGCCTGGGCCACGAAGACGGCCGCGTCGATGCCGATGTCCCGCGCCTCCCGCCATCCCGCGTCGATGATCTCGTGGAAGACGGGGGCGGCCCCCTTCGACCTGGCCCAGGCGTGGGCCTTCCGCCTGGACGTCGCGGGGCGGCGCCCGGCGATCGAGACCCCGCGCCTGCCGGGGTCGGGCTGGGCCGGCGTGACGCCGAGGAACCGGCAGCGGGCCTCGGCGATCGCATCGCCCACCTCCTCCAGCGCGTCCTTCCGACGGATCGCCCTTCGGTCGGCGGTATTGTCCACGAAGGCCACCTCGATGATGGCCGAGGGCATGTTGGTCGAGGTGAGGAAGCTGAACGTCCCCAGCTTCAGCCCACGGTTGGGGATACGGAGCACCCGAGAGATCGCGGCGGCCATGGCGCGGCACGCGCGCTTGTTCGCCTCCGAGGTGCCCCCGTGCACCCAGACCTCCGTGCCGGTCCCAGCGTGCGTCGCGGAGGCGTTGAAGTGAACCTCGTCCGCGTACTTCACGCGGAGCCGGTTCGCCTCCCGGGCCGAGCCCACGAAGTTGGGGTCGTGGCCGGGCCCCGAGTTGCTCTCATCGGTGACCCGCGCCCCGCTTCTGCGCATCGCGTCTGCGTAGGCGTCCACCACCGAGACGGCGAGGTCATGCTCCACGAGATCGCCGGAGACCGCCCCCGGATCGAACGTGCCGTCCGGCGTTCTCCCGTGCCCCACCCCGATGTAGGCGTCCATGGCGCACCTCCTCGATACGGGCCGGCACCCCTCCGACGACGAGTGGAGCAAGGCTAGGAGCGTGCGAGCGACCGGTCAATCGGGCGGATGGGGGAGTGCCGGAGGTCAGCGGCCGTCGTTGTAGGAGAGGCTCGCCGGGGCGCCCTCGGGGACCGCCGGTCGCCTCGGAGGAACGGGGGCGATGCGCTCGTAGCGCCCGAGCTCCGGCCGGGGGTCCGCCTCCCCCGCGTTGGGCCAGAAGGAACAGGCCCGCTCCGCCAGGGCCGTGATCGTGAGCGCCGGGTTCACTCCGAGGTTCGCCGCGATCGTGGAGCCGTCCATCACGTGCAGGCCGGGATGGCCGAACACCCGGTGATAGGGGTCGATCACGCCGTCCTCCGATGAGGTTCCGATGCGGGCACCGCCGAGCATGTGAGCCGTCACCGGGACGTCGAGCAGGGCCTCGTTGAGGGCCCCAGCGGGCTCGCCGCCCATGATCTCGGCCGCCAGGCGCGCGGCGCGGTTGGCGACGGGGATGTATCGAGTGCTGGGCGTGCCCTCCCCGGCGACCGAGGTGAGCCGCCGTCCCCTCAGGACGAGCCGCAGGGAGTTGTCCCTGCTCTGCATCACCAGCAAGATCACCGACCGCTCTGACCAACGGTAGGCGGAGAGGCTGCGCACGAACCGCACGGGGCGCCGCAGGGCCTGGGCCAGGAACGACAGCTGCCGCGACCTCCGCTCGTCCCGGTCGACGAGGATCGTGCCGATCAGGCCCATGAAGTTGCTGCCTCTCGGGTAGCGGACCACCTGCACGTGGGTGTCCGGCGCCGGCTGGATGGACGAGGTGATCGCCACTCCTGTCGAGTAGTCGACGTCCGGCCTCCGGGCGACGGCCCCCACGACCACCTCGGAGTTCGTCCGGACCAAGTGCCCCAGGCGCGCGGACAGCCGTCGCAGCCGCCCCGTCTCCCTGAGCCTGAGGAGCAACTTCAAGGTGCCGAGAACGCCTGCGGCGAACACCACCTGCCTGGCCCGGAAGCGGCGACGGTCTGCCGACCAGCTCCCCGGCCGTCTCGTCTCCACCTCGTACCCGCCGCCGGGGAGCGGGTTCACGTCGACGGCCTCGGTCTCGGGATGGATCACGGCTCCCAGGCCCTCGGCCAGCCAGAGATAGTTCCGGTCGAGCGTGTTCTTGGCGTCGAAGCGGCACCCCACCATGCACCCCCCGCATCCGATGCAGCCGGCCCGAGCCGGACCCGCGCCGCCGAAGTAGGGGTCGGTGACCCGCCTGCCGGGCTCGCCGAAGTGCACCCCCACGGTCGTCGGATGGTGCGTGTCGTTCGCGTCCAGACGAGCGGCGACCTGGTGGAGCACGCGGTCGGCCGGTGTATCGAAGGGGTTCGCGGCGGCCCCCAGCATCCGCTTGGCCTGGTCGAAGTGGGGGGCGAGCTCATGCCTCCAGTCGGCGACCCTCGACCATCCGGGATCGTCCCAGAAGGGATCCGGCGGGTCGTACAGGACCCCGGCGTAGACGAGGGAACCTCCCCCCACGCCCGCCCCCGAGAGCACGAGGGCGTCGCGGAGGAGCGTGAGCCGCTGGATGCCCCGCAGCCCCAGCCTCGGGAGCCACAGGTACCGCCGGAGGTTCCAGTTGCGCGTGGCGAAGTCTCGCGGCCCGAAGCGCCGTCCCGCCTCCAGCACACCGACCCGGTAGCCCTTCTCGGCGAGCCTGAGTGCGGCGACGCTTCCCCCGAACCCGCTGCCTATGACGAGGACGTCGTACGTCGGATACGAGGCGGCCATGGCCCTCCTAGCAGGGGCGGCCGCGGCCGCGGGTGCCGCCGCCGATCTTCCCGTAGGCCGCGTTGAGCTCCGCGAACGGATCGCAGGCGGTCCCATCCGAGGAGCATGGTTCCTTCGCCACGTTCCCCGAGACGACCGCGTCGAAGCTCCGCAGCTTCGCATGGAACTCGAAGTGGGAGTGGGCCGGCGTGTGGAGGGCGTTCCCGGTATTGCCAACGTTCGCGCACTGATCGCCGCTTTTCACCGGCCCGTCGGGCCGGATGCGCGTCTTCTGGCAGTGGAAGTTCCGGACGATGCCCCGCCCGTCCGCGGCGACGATGTCCGCCGCCCATCCTGCGCTCGTGCCCCGGAACGAGAAGCGGAGGGTCCCGTCGAACGGCGCGGTGATCGGCGACCCCGCGAGAGCGAAGATGTCGATCCCCTGATGATCGTGCCCGGATCTGGGCGCCCCCCAGCCGTCCTGGTATCCGCCGCAGGGCACCGGCACGCGATCGAAGGCCACCCGCGGCTCGGGCTTCGGCTTCGCCACCCGGATGATGACGACGCCTCCGTCGGAGCGGCGGACGGCCACGACGCCGCCTACGTCGAGGGTGGGGAGCCACTCGCGGACCTTCTGCTCGATGGCCGCGCCGTCGAGCCGCCGGGGGGACCAGGTGTGCCCCCGACGCCGGATGCGCGCTGCGTAGGGGCCGTTCCCCCGACGACGGATGAGGCGATGCATGCTGGAGAGGGCGTCCTCGAGCTCGAGCCGCTCGGTGAAGTCCTTGTCCGAGTCGACGATCCCGACGCGGAACAGAGCGATCGCCATCGGCCGGACTCTAGCACCGGAGCGGCGACCGGTCCCGAGCGAGAGAGCCTCTGGTCCGGCTCAGCGCTCCGGGGGGAGCGTGGAGGGCCCGACGTTGGCTCGGAGCCAGTCGCCGATCGGCCTCGAGCGGCTGAGGAAGTCCACGATCCGGTCCTTCGCCCAGGGGGTGCCCATCCATACCGCCGCCGGCCACTGCCGCCAGGCGATCAGGCCCTTGAGGCGAAGCAGCTCGATGCGCGGATGGTCCTTCGGATAACCCCTCGGCGCGCTCTTCAGCTCGTCGTGGGCGGTGATCTCGAGTCCGCTCGCCCTCACTGCCTCCACCAGAGAGACCAGCTCCCGGCCCGTGCTCTCGTCGCTCACCGCCGCCCTGTAGCGCTCAAGCTGATCCTTCGCCATCCGGTACATCCCGCAGCCGGCGGCGAGGCCGTCGGCGCTCAGCTGGACGTAGCCGTCGCCGATCGTCGCGCCAATGTGGGTCTTGTACGGCGACTTGTCTCGACTGAAGCGGATGTCGCGGTAGGGGCGGAAGATCTTCCAGTCCCCCCACTCGGGGGCGAGCTCCTCGAGCAGGGCCTCCATGGGAGCGCGGACCAGCTCGTCGTAGACGTGCCGATGCTCCTGCCAGTACCCCTTCGTGTTGTCGGCCTCGAG
>DASUTZ010000262.1:0-2984 GCA_036374295.1 Actinomycetota bacterium | reverse complement strand
ACGACCAGCACGACGATGACGAGGGGCCAGGGGAGCGAGCCGTAGAGCCCGAGCCCGACCAGCACGGCGGCCCCCACGAGCACGTCGACGGGGAGGTCCCAGGGTCCCAGACGGGTTCCGCCGCCGGCCGCGGCGGCCAGCGTGCCGTCGAGCGCGTCGGACGCCCACGCAGCCGCCAGGGCCGCGGCCGCCGCGCCGAGCCGCCCGCTCCCGACGAGCCACAGGAGGAGGACCGCCGTCAGCGCTCGACTCGCCGTCAGCGCGTCGGCCACACGGGCGAGTCTAGTGCTCGATCCCGCAGTCGTGGGTGTTCCGGCCATCCCGGGGAGCCTACACCGGCGAGTGGGTCCGTCGTTCCATGATCGCTGGGCTTGTCCGTGATCAGGTGCCTGCTCGCGTCCGACGATGAGGATGTCTGGCGGGCATCCTAGGAGGCGAGCGATGAGTCCTCGAGGCCGGGGCCGTCTTACAGGCGTACGCTCGATCGAGGAGGCCGCATGCAGAAGATCACGCCACACCTCTGGTACGACAGGGAGGCTCAGGAGGCCGCCGAGCTGTACTCGTCCATCCTCCCGGATTCGAGGGTCACGAACGTGACCACGATCCACGACACCCCGACCGGGGACACGGACATCGTGTCGTTCGAGCTGATGGGCCAGCCGTTCATGGCCATCAGCGCAGGCCCGCTCTTCAGGTTCACTCCCGCGGTGTCGTTCCTGATCTCCTGCGGCACCAAGGAGGAGGTGGATGCGATCTGGGAACGCCTCTCCGAACGGGGCACGGCTCTGATGCCCCTGGACTCGTATCCGTTCAGCGACCGCTACGGCTGGACCGAAGACCGGTACGGGCTCTCGTGGCAGGTCATGCTCGCGGACGAGGAGCCCGCACAACGCATCACGCCGACCCTCATGTTCGTGAACGAGGT
Source organism: Actinomycetota bacterium (assembly GCA_036374295.1). GTDB lineage: Bacteria > Actinomycetota > UBA4738 > UBA4738 > CALAEC01 > DASUTW01. The sequence goes on along the minus strand of DASUTZ010000262.1, from coordinate 2,059 downwards.
GTCCGGCAAGGCGGAGGAGGCCATCGCCTTCTACGCATCGGTGTTCCCCGACTCGAGGGTCGGCCCGATCCTTCGCTACGGCGCGGACGAGGCCCCCGACGAGGAGGGCACGATCAAGCACGCGGCCTTCCGGCTGGCGGGCCAGGAGTTCGCCGCCATGGACAGCGCCCTCGGGAACTCCGGCTTCAACGAGGCCATCTCCTTCCTCGTGAGTTGCGGGACGCAGGAGGAGATCGACGACTACTGGGACAGCCTGTCCGCGGTGCCCCAGGCGGAGCAGTGCGGCTGGCTGAAGGATCGGTACGGGCTCTCTTGGCAGGTGGTTCCTTCCGCCATGGACGAGATGATGGCGACGGGCACGGAGGACCAGATCGCGAGAGTCACCCAGGCGTTCCTCCAGATGAAGAAGTTCGACCTCGCGGAGCTGCAGCGAGCGTACGAAGGGTCGGAGGCACCGGTGGGAGGTGAGGCATGACAAAGCTCCACAGCTATCTCAACTTCGCGGGCAACGCTGAGGAGGCGTTCGAGTTCTACCGGTCCGCGTTCGGCGGTGAGCTCTCGTCGCTCGTGCGTTTCAGGGACCTTCCCATGGAGGGCGTGGATATCCCCGAGGAGGACCGGGGCAAGATCATGCACATCGCCCTGCCGATCGGGGACGAGGACCTCCTGATGGCGAGTGACGCGCTGCGGTCGCTGGGACAGGAGGTCGTTCAAGGCAACAACGTCTACGTCTCGGTCCACCCCGGGAGCAAGGAGGAGGCCGACCGGATCTTCGGCGCGCTGTCCGAAGGTGGAGAGATCGAGATGCCGATCGCGGACCAGGCGTGGGGCGACTACTACGGCAGCCTGAAGGACAAGTTCGGGATCCGGTGGATGGTGAACTACAACCCCAGCTCTTAGGGCTCGCTCACGCTGATGACGACCTTGCCTCGCGTGTGCCCCCGCGCCACGTGGCGCAAGGCGTCCGGAGTCTCGCCGAGCGGGTAGGTCCTCTCGACGACCGGCCGGACCCTCCCCGCCTCGATCATCTCGGTGATATCGACGAGATCCTCGGCCTTCACGGTCGCGACGAACTGGCGCCCCTGGCCGCGGATGAACGGAGACAGGACGAACGCCAGGGCGATGCGGCCCAGCGGCCCGAACCACGCGCCTCCCGACCTGCCGCTGTTCGGGAGGAGGACGCCTCCGGGAGCGAGCGCCCGCCTCGTCTCGGAGAGCGGATGGCTCGCCACGTTGTCGAGGATGAGGTCGAATCGGCGCCCGCCCCGGGTGAAGTCCTCCCGCGTGTAGTCGATGACGTGGTCGGCGCCGAGCGACCGGACCAGATCCGCGTTGGCGGTGCTGCAGACCGCGGTCACCTCGGCCCCGAGCGCCTTCGCGATCTGCACGGCGAACGTCCCCACGCCTCCCGACGCCCCGTTGATCAGCACCTTCTGGCCCGGCCGCACCTTTCCCGCGTCGCGGATGCCTCGCAGCGCGGCGACGGCGGAGGTGGGCACGGCCGCGGCCTGCTCGAACGAGAGGTCGTCCGGTTTCGGGGCCAGTTCGCCTTCTGAGGCGGAGGTGTACTCGGCACACGTGCCCCTGCCATTCCCGAACACCTCGTCACCGGGATGGAGGTGCCTTACCTCCGCGCCCACTACCTCGACGATCCCGGCCACGTCGAAGCCCGGGATGTTCCTCTTCGGCCGCCGGAGCCCGTAGACGACCCGCAGCACGCGCGGCCATCCCTCCATGAGGAACAGGTCGCCGGGATGCACCGCGGCGGCGCGGACGCGTACCAGCACCTCCCGTTCCCTGATCGCCGGCGGGTCGACCTCTCGGAGCTCCAGGACGTCGGGTGGGCCGTACTCGTCCTGGACGATCGCCTTCATCGGATCGAGGGGTCCAGCTACTCCTCCCCCTCCTTCGCCCCGCTTCTGAGCTGGGCGAGACGGGCCTCGACCTCCGCGTCGGTCGTGGCGTCGTCGAGGGTCTCGAACTGCGCGTCGAGCGACGAGGCCGCCAGCTCCGCCTGGCCCTTGACGCGAGACTCCTCGCGCCGGACCTTCTCCTCGAA
>DASUTZ010000261.1:0-16814 GCA_036374295.1 Actinomycetota bacterium | reverse complement strand
GGGGACCCCCAGGTGTCGGTCAGCCGGAAGCCCAGGGCCCGCATCATCCGGCGGCCCGACGGCGTGGCCGTCATCCGGGTCACCCGTCGGACCGCGGCGGTGGCGTGCCCCTCCCAGCGTGCGGGCGTGGACACCGCCATCACAGCGTCAGGAGGCTCGCCGAGCGCCGCCTGACGGATCACCGCGATCCCGCCCATGGAGGCGCCCAGGGTGGCAACCGGGAGGCCCCTCTCGCGGCGGGCCAGCCCCACGACCGCGTCCACGTCCAGGTACTCGCGGTCGCCGTACGTGCAGACGCCGGCGCTCCCGCCGTGCCCCCGCAGGTCGAAGACGTAGACGAGGAACCGCTCGGCCAGCCGCTCCGCGAACGAGACGATGCTCGCCTTGCGGTGCCATCCCATGAAGCCGTGGCAGAGGACGAGCGCGGCCGGACCCTCGCCCAGGCGGACCCCGACGAGCGGGACGCCGTCGGCCGTCGTCGCCCCGAACGGGGCAGCCGACCGATATCGGCGGGAGAGGAGGCGCGCGATCACGGAGGCAAGGGTACCTCCCCCGATCGCGGGGCCGATGCTACGCTCGTTCCGGTGCGACGGCTCCTCATCCTCACGGATCGCCGCCCCGGCGACGTGCTCCCCGCCGCGCACGCCCTGGGGACAGACGTCAAGACCGACTCGCTGGACGCCACCGGGCTCTCCCGCGTCCCCGACCTCAGCCCCGACCTGGTAGTGGCCGACGCCGTCCCCGACCCCGAGCGCTGCTTCGGCCTCCTCCGGGAGCTGCGGGCCCGAGGCGGCCCCCCGTCTCTCGTGGTCCTGGGTCGGGATCAGCTCGGGATGCTGCCCTGGCAGGAGGTGGCCGACGACTTCGTCCACCCCGAGACCGGGCAGGACGAGCTCCGCCTCCGCGTGGAGCTGCTGCGGGCCCGCGTGGGAGAGACGGGCGAGGGCGTGCTCAGGTTGGGGCCCGTGGCGATCAACACGCTGACCTACCGCGTCACGGCCGGGGGCCGTGCCCTCGACCTCACGTTCAAGGAGTTCGAGCTGCTTCGCTTCCTCGCCCAGCACGAGGCCCGCGTCTTCACCAGGGCCCAGCTGCTCCGCGAGGTCTGGGGCTACGACTTCTACGGAGGCACCCGGACGGTCGACGTCCACGTCCGGCGGCTGCGAGCCAAGCTCGGCCCGGAGCACGAGCACCTGATCGAGACGGTCCGCAGCGTGGGCTACCGCGCCTCGTTCGGCGAACGCCCACTAGACTGAGCGCGTGATCCCGGGCGTCGGCCGGCTCCTCCGCCTCCGCTCGACCCTGCGCCTCGCGGTCACGCTCACCGCGGCGGGCGTCGCGATCCTGGCCCTCGCCGGTCCCGCCTCCGGCCACGCCCTCCTTCTCTTCGCCGATCCCGCGGACGGGGCCAACCTCGGCGAAGCGCCCTCGACGATCACGCTGACGTTCACCGAGCCGCTCGAGCCGTCGCTCTCCCAGATCGTGGTCGAGGACGAAGGAGGGCAGGAGGTCCATCAGGGCGAGAGCCGGCTGGACCCGAGCGAGCCCACGATCCTCTCGGTCGACCTGGGGCAGCTGGAGCAGGGCGGCGTCTACACGGTGACCTGGCAGGTCGTCTCGACCGTGGACGGGCATCCGACGGCCGGCATCTTCGCGTTCGGCATCGGCGTGGACCCCCCGGAGCGGGGGGCCGAGGAGCAGGAAGTGGCGGCCGCGCCCACCGCGACGCCCTTCGAGGTGACCGCCAGGACGCTCCTCTACATTGGGTTCGCGCTTCTCCTCGGGGCGTCGCTGGTGGGGTCCGTGGCCTTCCCGCAGCCCCCGGTCGTGCTTCGGAGACTGGCCCTGGCGGGCGCGGTGCTCGCCACGCTGGCGGGCGCGACGGTGGGCCTGGCCCAGGCCAGCGCGGCGGGCGCCTCGATCGCGGATGCGGTGGGCACGGCGATCGGGCGCTCCGCGATCCTCCGGGCGGGCCTCGCGCTGCTGGCCGCCGCCGCGATCGCCGTGCCGCTGGGGTCGCCGACGCGGCGCCTGCTCACCGGGGCCGTGCTCGGAGCGGCCGCCGTGCTGGCGCACGTCTCGGGAGGGCATGCCGGCGCCGGCGAGCCGCCCTGGCCCCAGGTCGCCTCGCAGTGGGCCCACGTGACCGCGGCTGGGCTGTGGGTGGGCGGCCTCACGAGCCTGGTGATCGGGGTCCGGGGGGCGCCGGACGAGGTCAAGGGCGCGGCGGTCCGCAGGTACTCCCGGTTGGCCGGGTACGCCCTGGCGGTCGTGGCGCTCTCGGGACTGTTCCGGGCGCTGGACGAGGTGGGGGGCTGGTCGGCGCTCTGGAGCACTGGCTACGGCCGGTTCGTCGTTGCCAAGTCGGGGCTCCTCCTGGGGCTGGCCGGCTTCGGGGCCTTCAACCGCTACCGCATGGTGCCGCGAGCATCGCGGGAGCTGCGAGGATTCCGGCTCGTCTCCGGAGGGGAGCTGGTGGTAGCTCTCGGCGCGCTCACCGCGGCCGCCGCGCTGGCCACGCTGGTGCCGCCCGCCTCGATCCCCGAGACGCCCCGAGCTCCCGCGCCGCTGCAGGTCTCGGCCACCGAGGCCACGGGCGGACTGCGGGTGCGCCTCGGGGTGAGCCCGGGCACACCGGGGCCGAACCACTTCGAGGCTGTGATCCTCGAGGGCGGAGAGGGCGTCGAGGACGCGGACGTCGCGATCGACTTCGTGCCGCTTGCCGGGTCCGGGAAGGAGTCGACGCTCGACCTCGAGGCCGTCGGCGAGGGGCGCTACGAGGGCGAGGGCGACGGGCTCGCCATCTCGGGCCCGTGGCAGCTCACGGTGCGCGTGGGGCGGGACGGGGGCACGACGGGGGTGCCGGTCCGCGTGACCACCCTCTGCGAGACCCACCTGGTTGAGCTCGAGGTGGGCACCGTGAGCATCCCCACCTACATCCTGCAGTTGGAAGATGGAACCTCGAGCCAGGGCTACCTCCTGCCCAGCGGCAGGAGGCGCACCGAGATCCACTTCCTCTTCCTGGACGCCGGCGGCAAGGAGCTCCGGGTGCCCGAGGAGCCGGAGATCCTCGCGGGCCCGGTGGGCGTGGAGCCGCTCGTCCTCCCCTCGGAGCGACTGCTGACGCCGGGGCACTTCGCGGCCACGACGAGGCTCACCCCCGGGACGTGGCGGTTCGACTCGACCGCCACGCTGGAGGACGGCTCCCGGATCTCGGCCTGCTTCGAAGCGACGTTCTGACGGCTACGCCACGACGTGCACGAACCCGCACATGCCGCTGCAGCGGTTGTTCACGATCGCTGAATGCCGCACGCAGCGGTACCTGTAGGTGCGGCGCTTCCTGAACCTCCTCGCCGTCCTCTGGCCCGGGGACAGCACCTTGGAGAAGGTCCAGCCGCCACCGTACGCCGTCACGTCGTGCACGCGCCTCGACATGTTCCTCCACGACACCTTGTCGCCCTTGGCGATGTACGTGTGGACCGGCCTGAACTTGTTCCTCGTGCCCTTCATCCTCACGATGGAGGTAGCCGCCTGCGCAGGCGTCCCGATCCCCGTGATCGAGAACGCGAGCGTCGCGGCCAGCGCGGTCGCGAGGACACGAAACCTCATCTCACGTCCCATGCTGCCGAGGGTACCGGCGAACCCTCGATACCTCAACCCTCGATCCGTTACAGAGAGTTAACGGGCGGGAGACGCTCCGGTGACGACCGACCGGTAGGCTTCCGGTCATCCGAGCGAAGGAGGGTCGCGCGTGAGCACGCCGAAGGACGTCCTGGCGATGGCGAAGGATGCGGGAGCGGAGGTGGTCGACCTCCGGTTCTGCGATCTCCCCGGGCTGATGCAGCACTTCTCCGTCCCCGTGTCCGAGCTGACCGAGGAGAGCTTCGAGGACGGGTTCGGGTTCGACGGGTCCTCGATCCGTGGCTTCCAGGAGATCCAGGAGTCGGACATGCTGCTGCTGCCGGACGCCGGCGCCGCCTACGTCGACCCCTTCCGTCCCCGCCCCACGCTCGTGCTGGCCTGCTTCGTGAAGGACCCGGTCACCGGCGAGATGTACACACGCGACCCACGCGGCATCGCCCGGAAGGCCGAGCTCTACCTCCAGCAGACGGGGATCGCGGAGACCTCCTACTGGGGCCCTGAGTGCGAGTTCTACATCTTCGACGGGATCCGCTTCGACCAGAACCAGCACGAGGGCTACTACCACATCGATGCGATGGAGGGCGTGTGGAACTCGGGCCGGGACGAGGAGGGCGGGAACAAGGGGTACAAGCCCCGCTACAAGGAGGGGTACTTCCCCGTCCCGCCGATGGACCACTACCAGGACCTGCGCACCGAGATGATGCTGAACCTGGAGAAGGTCGGCATCGAGGTCGAGGTGCACCACCACGAGGTCGGGACCGCCGGGCAGGCCGAGATCGACATCCGCTACGACACCCTGCTCCGGACGGCCGACAAGGTGATGACCTACAAGTATGTCGTCAAGAACACGGCTCTCGCGGCCGGCAAGACCGTGACGTTCATGCCGAAGCCGATCTTCGAGGACAACGGGTCCGGGATGCACACGCACCAGAGCCTCTGGTCCGGCGAGGAGAACCTGTTCTGGGACGAGATGGGGTACGCGGGCCTGTCGGACTCGGCACGGTGGTACATCGGCGGGCTCCTGCAGCATGCGCCGGCGCTCCTGGCGTTCGCCGCGCCGACCACGAACTCCTATCGCAGGCTGGTACCCGGGTACGAGGCGCCGATCAACCTCGTGTACTCCCAGCGGAACCGCTCGGCCTGCATCCGGATCCCCGTCTACTACAAGACGCCGGTGGCCAAGCGGATCGAGTTCCGCTCCCCCGACCCGACGGCGAACCCGTACCTCGCGTTCAGCGCGATGCTGATGGCGGGGATCGACGGGATCAAGAACAAGACCGAGCCGCCGGACCCGATCGACAAGGACCTCTACGACCTCCCGCCCGAGGAGGCGGCCGACGTGCGGCAGGTCCCCGGCTCGCTTGACGAGGTGATCGCGGCGCTCGAGGTGGACCACGCGTTCCTGCTGGAGGGAGGTGTGTTCACCCAAGACGTGATCGACACCTGGATCGACTACAAGCGCAGGAACGAGATCGACGAGCTGCGGCTGCGGCCGCACCCGTACGAGTTCTACCGCTACTTCGACGCGTAGGGGATCGCCACCGAGCACGCCGCGTCGGGGACCTCGCGGCCGTCCAGGACGAGCGCGCAGGTATCGGCGCGGGCTACGAGGTCGGCGTCGAGCGAGACCGCGGCCCAGGCGATCGAGACGACCTGGAGCGCGGGCTCCTCAGACTCGAGCGTCGCGGCGACGATCAGGTGGCGTGCGTCCTGCTCCAGCGCGACGTCGTCGACCCGGACCGACGTCCCGGCGTCGGGCACGGTCCCACCGTAGACGACGAGGAGGGCCCGCTCGTCGAGCTCGTCCCAGGATCGGATCAGTTCGGCGGCGCCCTCGGCGGGGGCGTTCGCCGCCTCGGCCTCCGCCTGGAGGTCGCCTCGGACCAAGACGACCGAGGGCTCGATCATGGGGCCGGCGGGCTCGGTGCCGCGCTCCACGACCTCGAACCCAGGGGACGGGGCGGCACCGAGCCCGCCGGCCCCGTCCTCGGCGCACGCCACGGCCGTCAGGGCGAGGATCAGCGCGACGGTCCTCATGGCTCCTCCCCATAGAAGACCCGCTCCATCGCCCGGCGGGCTCGGCGGGTGACCCGACGATACTTTTCCAGGAAGGCCTGCCGGGGGTGCTCCTCGTACCCGAGCAGGCGAGCCAGCGCCACCTGCGCCTCCGGCGTGGGCGGCAAGGCGTCCGCCGGCCGCCGCGCGTCGAGCTCCATCGCGTTCTTCACCTCGTTGAGGAACACGTAGGCCTCACCGAGGGCCAGCGCCACGCCGTCCTCGATCAGCCCCTCGGAGGCCAGGGCCTCCAGCGCCTCCAGCGTGTGTCGGCGGCGGACGGGGGGGTGCAGCCGGCCGTGCCGCATCTGGGCCAGCTCGACGGCGAAGGTCACGTCGGCCAGCCCCCCGTGCCCGAGCTTGAAGTGGAAGCGCGCCGCCTCGGGGGGCCGCACCCGCTCCTTCTCCATCCGGACCCGCATCCTGCGGATCTCCGCCTCACGATCGAGCGGGAGCGCCTCCGGGTAGGCGAGGTCCTCGGCGTTGGAGAGCCAGCGCCGAGCCAGCGCCTCCTCCCCCGCCACGGCCCGGGCCTTCAGCAGCGACTGGAACTCCCAGGTCTGGCCCCACCGCTGCCAGTACTCGAGGAACGAGGCCAGGGAGCGGGCCAGCGGTCCGTTCTTCCCCTCGGGCCGCAGATCCGGATCGGGCTCGAACCCCGCCTCCCGGATCCCCTCCAGCGTGGCCTCGGCGGCGCGGACGGCTTCGCGGAACGGCTCCTCGCCCTCCCCGTCGTACACGAAGACCACGTCCAAGTCCGAGCCGAAGTTCAGCTCCTCGCCCCCCAGCTTGCCCAGAGCGATGACCGCGATGGGGACCTCAGGCTGGGCCGCTCGCAGGGCCTCCGCAACCACGTCGTCGGCGATCCGCGCCAAGGTCCGGCCCGACGCCGGCACGCGGAGCTCCCCGGCGACGTAGGATCCCGCGGCCGCCACCAGCCGCTCCCGGGGGCGGGCGTCCGGGCGATCGCGCCCCTCGAGCAGCACCGCGGCCTCGGGCTGGGCGGCCAGGAAGTCGGCCGCCCAGCCCGAGGCCCCCACCAGCAGCGCCAGCCGCCGCGCCACCGTCGGGTCCGCGGCCAGCAGGTCGGCGCCCTCGTCGTCCAGCCCGTCGGCCACGCGGTCGAAGCGAACGAGCGCCTTGTCCGGGTCGGGGGCGGCCGAGAGGGCGGGAGCCACCACCGGGAACACCCCCTCCAGCACCCGGCCCCGCCGCGAGGCCGCGTCCATCAGGCGGTCCAGCCGCTCATAGGCGGCCGGGGGCTCGCGGAAGCCGAGGGCGGTGAGCAGCTCCTCGGTCTGAGCCCGCTCCTCCGCCGGGCGCGGCAGGCGCGGCCCGGCGAACGCCTCCAGCAGCGGACGGTAGAAGAGGCGCTCGTGGAGCCCGCGCACGACCTCCGCGTGGCGCTCGTAGGCGGCCCCGAGCTCGGCGGGCGATGCGATGCCCAGCGATCGGGCCAGCCGCCGCCGGGACGGCCGGTCCTCCGGCAGCTCGTGCGTCTGGAGGTCCCGGGCGATCTGGAGGCGGTGCTCCACGGTCCGCAGGAAGCGATACGAACCCGCCAGCGCCTCGGCGTCGCCGGGGGCCACGTACCCCTGCTCCGCCAGGTCCGCCAGCGCGCGGAGGGTGCCGCGCGATCGGAGCCTCGCGTCCCGTCTCCCGTGCACCAGCTGGAGGAGCTGCACGGCGAACTCCACGTCCCGGATCCCGCCCCGCCCCCGCTTGACCTCTGACTCCTCCTTGCCCCTGGCCCGAACGTGATCCTCGAGACGGGCCTTCATCGCCCGGATGTCGTCGATTGCCTCGGGGTCGAGGTGCTCCGGGTAGATCACCGGGTCCAGCTCGGCCAGCAGCCTCCGCCCGAGCTCGAGGTCCCCGGCCACGGGCCGCGCCTTGAGGAGGGCCTGCCGCTCCCAGGTCGCAGCGTGGCGCACGTAGTACTCGACGGTCGAGGCGAGCGAGCGCGAGAGAGGGCCGGCCCGTCCCTCGGGGCGCAGGGCGGCGTCCACCCTGAGGGCGACCCCGTCCCGAGTGGGCTCCGAGAGCAGGGCGATGAGCCGCGACGCGGCCCGGGCCGCCTCCTCGGGCGCCGCCTCTTCGTGGACGAAGATCACGTCCACGTCCGAGGAGTAGTTCAGCTCCTCGCCCCCCAGCTTCCCCATCCCGATCACGGCCAGACCGCCGGCGCCGGCGGCCTCCACGGCCAGCGCCAGGCAGACCTCCGCGACCGAGGTCACCTCGGCCACGACCTCCTCCAGCACCGCGCCGCCCAGGTCCCGGGCCGCGACGCGGAGCAGCGCCCGGCGGCGGAACCGACGCAGGCCGGCCTCGCCTCCCAGCCGCTCCAGGTCCGCCCGCGCTTCCCCGAGCAGCGCCTCCCTCGACCGCGGGCCCAGCTCGGAGAAGAGCCCCGCCTCCTCCGGGTACGCCACCAGGAAGTCCGCAGCGGGACCCGAGAACCCGAGCAGCCGGACGGCCATCTCCGCGGCCCCGGGCTCCTCGAGCGCCACTCGGACCCGCGGGTCCTCCCCCACGCGCGAGAGGGCGACCCGTGCCATTTCGGGGTCGGGGGCGGCGGCCAGCGCCCGGCCGAGGGCCTCGGGCGATCGCACTAGAGGAGCGGGAAGTAGCGCTCGACCTCGAACGGGGTGACGTACGTCCGGTACGCCTCCCACTCGTCGCGCTTGTTGCGGATCAGCCACTCGAAGAGGCGCTCGCCCAGCGCTTCGGCCAGGAGGTCCGAGCGCTCCATCTCGGCGATCGCGTCGTGGAGGTTGTCGGGGAGGGACCGCACGCCGAGCGCGCGCAGCTCCTCGTCCGAGAGCGAGGCCAGATCCTCGTGGACCTCGGGCGGCGCCTCGAGGCCGCGCTCGATCCCGTCCAGCCCCGCCGCCAGCACCACGGCGAAGGCCAGGTAGGGGTTGCAGGCCGGGTCGGCGCCCCGGTACTCCACGCGGCAGGACGCCTCGTCGTCCGGCCGATCGGCCGGCACGCGCACGAGCGCCGACCGGTTCCGCCGGGCCCAGGACACGTGGATCGGCGCCTCGAACCCGGGGACGAGCCGCTTGTAGCTGTTGACCCACTGGTTCGTGACGGCGGTCATAGCCGGGGCGTGCTCCAGCAGGCCCGCCACGAACGACCGCCCCTCCTTCGACAGCCTGGCCTCGTCGGTTGGGTCGAAGAAGGCGTTCCGCTCCCCCTCCAGCAGCCGGTAGTGCACGTGCATCCCCGAGCCCTGGATCCCCGGGGCGGGCTTGGGCATGAACGAGGCGTGGAGGCCCAGCTCCTGCGCCACCTCCTTCACCAGCAGGCGCAGAGTGATCAGGTCGTCGGCCACGCGGAGGGCGTCCCCTGGCGCCAGGTCGATCTCCTGCTGGCCCGGGGCGTCCTCGTGATGGAGCATCCGGATCTCGATCCCCAGCGTCTCCAGCACGGGGACGGCCCGGCGCCGGAACTCCTCGGCCGCGTCGCTCGCCGTCAGGTCGAAGTAGGACCCGTGGTCGAGCGGCTGGAACCGCTCCTCCGAGCCGGAGAGGAAGAACTCAACCTCAGGCTCGGCGTGGAACGACCGGCCATCGAGCCGAGACAGGTTGCGGCGCAATACGTGTCGGGGGTCGCCCTCGAACGGGGCGCCGTCCGGATAGGTGATGTCGCACAGCATCCTGGCCGCCGGCTCCTCCCGCGGGACGGGCAGCACGCGGAAGGTCGCCGCGTCCGGGCGGGCCAGCATGTCGGCCTCCTCCACGCGAGCGAAGCCCTCGATCGCCGACCCGTCGAAGCCGATCCCCTCACGGAAAGCCTTCTCCAGCTCCTCGATGGGGATGGAGAAGGACTTCAGGAAGCCCAGGACGTCCGTGAACCAGAGCCGCACGAAGCGGATACCCCGCTCCTCGACCTCGTTCAGCACCTGCTCGTTCTCCACGCGGCCATCGTAAACCGCGCGCGATCCTCCAGGGTTTACCCAGCCGTAACCACGGCGCGTCGCCGACCGCCTACCCTGGCCGCATGACACTGACCAAGGAAGCGGAGTTCGTCCTGCGCACCGTCGAGGAGCGGGGGATCAGGTTCATCCACCTGTGGTTCACGGACGTGCTCGGGTTCCTCAAGTCGTTCGCGATCACGCCCCAGGAGCTCGAAACCGCCTTCACGGAAGGCATGGGCTTCGACGGGTCCTCGATCGAGGGGTACTCACGAATCCAGGAGTCGGACATGGTCGCGATCCCCGACCCGACGACCTTCCAGGTGATCCCCTGGCGGTCGGAGGAGGGCGTGGCCCGGATGTACTGCGACGTCGTCAACCCGGACGGGACGCCCTTCGAGGGCGATCCTCGGTGGGTGCTGACGCGCCAGCTCCAGCGGGCGGCCGATCTCGGGTTCACGTTCTACATCGGCCCCGAGCTCGAGTACTTCTACTTCCAGGACGACGGCGGCACCGAGTTCCTCGACCGCGGCGGCTACTTCGACCTCACCCCCCGCGACGTGGCCACCGACTACCGGAAGCGGACCGTCGGATACCTCGAAGCGATGGGCATCCCGGTCGAGTACGTCCACCACGAGGTGGCGCCGAGCCAGCACGAGATCGACCTCCGCTACACCGACGCGCTGACGATGGCCGACAATGTCATGACCTACCGGCTCACGGTCAAGGAGACTGCGCAGGAGTTCGGCGTCCACGCCACGTTCATGCCGAAGCCGGTGGCCGGCGTGAACGGCAGCGGGATGCACACGCACCAGTCGCTCTTCGAGGGCGACCGCAACGCGTTCTTCGACGGCACCGACGAGTACCACCTGTCGAAGACGGCGAAGGGCTACATCGCGGGCATCCTTCGGCACACGCCCGAGATCACCCTCGTCCTCAACCAGTGGGTGAACAGCTACAAGCGGCTGGTGCCCGGGTACGAGGCGCCGGTCTACATCTGCTGGGCGCGGCGCAACCGGTCGGCGCTGGTCCGCGTCCCGATGTACAAGCCGGGCAAGGAGTCGGCCACCCGGATCGAGCTCCGCTCGCCCGACCCCGCCTGCAACCCGTACCTCGCGTTCGCCGCGATGCTGGCCGCGGGCCTCAAGGGGATCGAGGAGGAGTACGAGATCCCGCCGGAGGCCTCCAACAACATCTACGAGATGTCCGAGGAGGAACGGCGCGAGGCCGGGATCGAGCACCTCCCGGAGGACCTCCACGACGCGATCCGCGCGGCGGAGGACTCGGAGCTGCTGCGCGAGACGCTCGGCGATCACGTCCACGAGTTCCTGATCCGCAACAAGCGCGAGGAGTGGGACACCTACAAGCGGTACGTCACGCCGTACGAGCTGGAGCGCTACCTGCCCGTGCTCTGAGCGGGCCTATGCTGTGGCCATGCGCATCGCGCTCGGCCAGCTGAACACGACGGTCGGCGACCTGGAGGGGAACGTCGAGCGCCTCGCGGCCGGCGCCGTCGAGGCCGCGGGCCAGGGCGCCGACCTCGTCGTCTTCCCCGAGCTGGCGATCACCGGGTACCCGCCCGAGGACCTCCTCCTGAGGCCCGCGTTCGTCGAGGACAACCTCGAGGCGCTCCAGGAGCTCGCGCGACGGTCGGGGGAGACGACCGCCGTCCTCGTCGGGTTCGTGGATCGGACCGACCTTGGGATGCACAATGCGGCGGCCTTGCTCCGTGACGGAAGGGTCGAGGCCCGCTACCACAAGCACAAGCTGCCCAACTACGGCGTGTTCGACGAGGCCCGCTACTTCGTCCCGGGCGGGGAGGGCTGCGCCCTGCGGGTCGCCGATGCGGAGCTCGGGATCTCGATCTGCGAGGACGCGTGGAAGCCGGGACCGCCGTTCGACGGATACGCAGAGGCCGTGCAGATCATCCCCAACCTCAACGCCTCCCCCTACCACCGCGGGAAGATCGGCCAGCGGATCGAGATCTGCGCCGACCGGGCTCGCGAGACCGGCGCCTGGATCGTCTACGTCAACGCGGTGGGCGGCCAGGACGAGCTCGTCTTCGACGGGGGCAGCATGGTCGTGGCGCCGAACGGGGAGCGCGCGTGGCACGCGGACATGTTCGAGGAGGACATGCTCGTTGTGGACCTGCCTGAAGCGACCGAGCGGAAGCCCCGGCTCCCCGATCCCGAGCGGGAGCCCTGGCCGGAGGGGCCGGACGAGGTGTACCGCGCGCTCGTGCTCGGGCTCGGCGACTACGTGCGGAAGAACGGCTTCACCGACGTGGTCCTGGGGCTGTCGGGCGGGATCGACTCCTCGCTGACGGCCGTGGTGGCCGTCGACGCGCTGGGGCCCGACCACGTGTGGGGGCTCGCGATGCCCTCGCGCTTCTCCTCGGACCACAGCCTCGAGGACGCCGAGGAGCTGGCGAACCGCCTGCGGATCCGCCTGGACCGCGTGCCGATCGACGACACGTTCCAGGCATACCTCGACGCGCTGGCCCCGATCTTCGAGGGGACGGAGCCCGGCGTGGCCGAGGAGAACGTCCAGGCCCGGATCCGCGGCAACCTGCTGATGGCGGCCTCGAACAAGTTCGGCCACCTCGTGCTGGCGACCGGCAACAAGAGCGAGATGGCGGTCGGATACTCGACGCTGTACGGCGACATGGCAGGCGGCTTCGCGCCGCTGAAGGACGTCCTGAAGACGCTCGTGTACGACCTGGCCCGGTGGCGGAACGAGCAGACCGACCCCCCGATCCCCGACCGGGTCCTGACCAAGCCGCCCTCCGCGGAGCTCCGGCCGGACCAGCAGGACACCGACAGCCTCCCGCCGTACGAGGTCCTCGACCCGATCGTCGAGGCCTACGTGGAGGAGGACCGGGCGCCCGAGGAGATCGTGGCGGACGGGGCGGACGCGCCACTCGTGGATCGGGTGGTGCGGATGATCGACGGATCGGAGTACAAGCGGCGTCAGGCCGCGCCCGGAGTGAAGATCACGCCGAAAGCCTTCGGACGCGACCGCCGCCTCCCCATCACGAACCGCTACCGCCGCGCGCCGTAGAATCGTACGGGGCGTTAGCTCAGCCTGGCAGAGCAGTGGGCTTTTAACCCATCGGTCGGGGGTTCGAATCCCTCACGCCCCACCGGTTGGACCACCAGTGTTCTCGCTGGTCGATGCGCATCCTTGGCCTCCGATTCGAGTGCGCTGGGACGCGACCCTATCGGTCACCCGGTCACCGTCACCGCTCCGATCAGGATGACGATGAATCCGGCGGAGGCGAAGAATGAAGGATCGGAGTCCATCGTGCTGAACTCGGTGCTCCAGAAGAGGGAAACGGGCATGCTCGTTCCCTCGGCCGAGGTCGCGGGCGCGATCCAGCTGAGGAACGCACTGACGACGATCAGCGGGCCCCCCATGACACCGAGGATCCGGGGCGAGCGCGAGGTCGAGCTCTTCGTCAGGCGCTCCTCGGCCTGCGCGGTGGCCCATGCGGCGCTCAATAGGCCAACGTGGGTCAACGACTGCAGGAGACTCCTCTAGCCCCGATAGGGCGCCCGGAGGCCTTCGAGCATCGGGAAGTGTCGCACGTTCGTGGTCGCGAGGGGGAGGCCGACCTCCTCGACCGTCGCCGAGATGATGAGGTCCGCGATGCCGATCCCGGTGTGGCTCCGCCGAAGGGACCGGCCGAGCTCCCCGGCCGCTCGAGCGATGGTCTCGTCCACAGGAACCCAGCGCAGCTGCCGGAACAGCCGCTCGGCCGACCGTCGTTCCTCGCTCCGCAGCCCCCGGATGATCTCCACCCGCGTCACCTCCGAGCACACGGGGACGTCCTCGAGAGAGAGCACGAACATCACCGCAGGCTCGTGGCCCCGCAGGACGTCGATCAAGACGGTCGTATCGAGGACGCGGCTCACCGGCGGCGGGCCTCGAGGTCGCGCTCTCTCTCCTGGTCGGCCCGGCGGGCCTCATCGACGTACCGACGCCCGGTCGGCAGACGCGGGATGGATCCGGCCGCCGCCCGCACGGCGGTCCGGAACGCCATGAGGTGCGTGGTCCGGTCCTTCGGTCCGGCCAAGTAGGCATCGACCGCTACGCGGATCAGGTCGGACTTCGTGGTCCCAGACGCCCGTGCGCGCTTGGTCAGGCGCTCGTCCTGGGCCTCGTCGAGATAGATCTGCGTTCTCTTCACGATGTACGTAGTATACATCAGTCCGAGGGGCGCGGTTCCCCTTCCCGGTCTCGCAGGGCTCGATAGAGCGCCATGGGCTCGGCGAGGCCCTTCAGCTCGGCCGGACCGATCGGCTCGAACCGCACCTCCGGGCCGCGAGCGAGCTCCGCGACCTCCGCACCGACGAGGACCTCGCCCGGCCCCGCGCGCGCCGCGATCCGGGAGGCGATGTTGACGGTCCGGCCGTAGACGTCACCGTCCTGGAAGATCACGGGTCCCGCCTGGATGCCCACGTGGGTCGGGGGGAGGCCCTCGGCGGGGGCCCTCTCCGCCATGTCCAGGCCCGCGAGGACCGCCGCCTTCGGATCGTCGAAGAGGAACATGCCACCGTCCCCCAGCCAGCGGACCGCCCGACCCCCGCGACGGAGGGAGATCTCGTCCACGAGCGCGGCGAGGCTCGCGGCCAGCCGGGCGGCGGCCTCGTCCCCCCGCTCTTCCGTGAAGCTCGTGTACCCGGTGAGGTCCACGAAGCAGATCGCCGGCGGTCGCTCCACTCGCTGACGGAGCCCCGCCCGCTCCAGCGAGGCCTCCGCCCATCCGATCGAGTACCCCGTCCACACGTGCTGGTGATGGCGCTCGAAGATCGCCACCAGGGCTCGGTGCATGAGCGAGCCCACCCGCCGCCCGAGCCTGGCTCCGCGCTCCATGACGTCGGTGTCGGTGGCGCCGCCCTCACGGAATCGCTGCTCGATCTCGGCCCGATACACGTCCCCGATCGCCGCGGCCAGCCGCCCGAGGTTATCTCCATAGATCCGGAACATCCGGCGGACCGCCGTCTCCGAGGCCCCGCTCTCCAGGAAGGCCGCGGCCATCTCGACCAGGACCTCGTCGTCCTCCCGGATCCGATCGTCGGGATCGGGCCGGGCGAAGCCGATCGCCTCGTGCAGGCTCAGGATCAGTTCGAGGGGGACCCGGGCCTCCTCGGCGTACTGCCGATAGGTCCGGTCCAGGCGTCCCGTGAGCTCGAACCCGGGGGTCGCCAGGAATGACAGGGAAAGGTCCCCCTGCTCCATGGCCCTGAGGACCGTCTCCGCACCGATCCCGGCCTCCTCCCATCGGTGCAGGAGGGCCACGAGGTGCAGGTCGCGCTCCCCGAAGGGCTCCTGCGACGTGTGGAGCGCCCCTAGCGCGTGGAGCCGCCGGACGAAGTCCTCGTCCACCCCCGCTCGGTCGGCGAGCTGCTGGAACGACAGGCGCACGCTCGGATCCCTCCCTTCGGACACGCTACCGCTTCGGCTCCTGCGGGATTCCCTCCCTCACGATCTCCCCGGCCTCGCCCAGGTTCTCTCGGGCCTCGTTCAGGGCGGCCACCGCGACCAGGATCGCCGCCGCCGGGTCCGCCCACCACCACCCCGCGATCGCGTTGAGGGCGAGTCCGGTCAGGGTGGCCGTGGCCAGGATCCCGTCCAGGAAGGTCATCGCGGCCTCGGATCGGAGGGGAGCCGAATCGAGCTCGTCTGCCGTTCGCCGCTTCGCCGCGGCCAGGCCGAACATGACGACGGCCGTGATGGCCAAGACCGCGATCCCGAGCGGGGACTCTTCGGCCCGCCTCCCGACCACGAGATCACGCCCGGCCGCCACCCCGAGAACGAGGGCCAGAGCCACGAACGCGGCCGCGACGAGCCGGAGGGCCCGCGCCGTACGCTCCGGGTGATCGTGCTCGTGGCCCGGGCGGATGTGCCACACCACCACCGCGGAGGCGAAGATCTCGATCACGGAGTCGACCCCGAACCCGATGAGAGCCAGGGAAGCCGCGGCGATGCCGAGCGCGATCGTCCAGAAGGCCTCGGCGACGTTCCAGGCCAGGGTGGCGTACTCGAGCCTCAGAGCCCTTCGCCGGAGGGCATCACGGGTACGCATCCCGGACATGATGCCTCGCCGACGGCGTGCGAGAGACGCATCCAGCAGGCGTCCGGCCGGATGGACGCCCAGAGGCCCGCGTCCTCGGGGACGTTCGACCCTCCCTCCGCGCCTCCTGACGAGCCATGCTTGGATCGCGCTGACGGAGAGGGGCGTGAGGAGCCATGAAGACCGGAGCCGAGATCTCCCCCGACGAGGCCCGGGGGATCGCCGTCTTCGAGGGCCTTTCGGAGACAGACCTCCACAGGCTGCTTGAGCGGTCGCGCGCGGTGAGCTTCAGTCCCGGTGAGTCGATCTTCACCCGCGGTGAGACCGGCTGCTCCTTCTACGTCATCACTTCGGGGAAGGCCCGGGTCGACGTGGGAGGCAGGTACCACGATCTAACCAAAGGGGATCTCGTAGGGGAGATGGCCGCGCTGACGTCGCAGCCGCGCATGGCGACGGTGCGGGTGATGCACGAGGTCGATGCCATCGAGATCGACTGCGGCTCCGACACAGACGCGTTCCTGATGGAGCACCCCGCTCTGGCCGTGCGGATCATCAAGATCCTGGTCGGGCGACTGCGCGAGGTGGAGGATCGGCTCGACGCCTGGATGGGCATCCATCGCGCCTAGGGCTCGGGAACCGCCGTCCATCCGACGAACCCCGCCTGGGGCTCGTCTTCCTCGACGGCTCGGGCCGAAAGACGTCCCACGGCGGCTGCAGAAGGGTCGAGCGGGCCGCCCCGACGGTAGGACCTGCCGTCACAGGTAGCGCCCCCTGGCCGCCTCCTGCTCCTCTCGAGCCCGTACGGCTCGGCGGCGCCCCTCCTCCAGGCGGGCCTGCGACTCGACGAACTGCGTCCACAGGGCGACTGCGATCCCGTGCAGCGGGGTCTCGCAGCCCCGCTCCTCATGCCGGTGGATCTCCTCTCGCCGGCCGGGCGGAAGCTCCACCGGCTCCCGGCAGCGGCTTGATCCGGGGGAGAATGGACGAGACGGCCCGGGCGGGCCGGGACGGAGGTGAGGAGGATGTCCAGGGTCACCGACCACCTGGAGCAGCGGGGGGTCAGCTACGAGGTGATGACCCACGAGCGCACGTACACCTCGATCGAGGAGGCCCGCGCGCTGG
>DASUTZ010000260.1:0-9144 GCA_036374295.1 Actinomycetota bacterium | reverse complement strand
CGCCGAGCTGGGCGGCGAGCGAGCGGGTCCAGGGGCCGGCCGCGATCAGGAGGCGAGCGCACCGGACCGGTTCCCCCGCGGCCGTCCCGACGATCGCGCCGCCCCCGTCCGCTCCCTCGAGAGAGGCCACCGCCTCCCCCGCTCGCAGCTCTGCGCCGCTCTTCGCCGCGGCCCCGAGGAGGCCCGTCGTGGCGGCCACGGGATCGGCGTATCCGGCCTCGGGCTCCCAGGCGGCGATCCCGATCCCCGCCAGGTCGAGCGCGGGGAACCGCTCCCCCACCGCCTCCCGGCTCAGCACCTCGACGGGGATCCCGAGATCCGACAGCTGCCCGGCGCTCTGCCGTACCCGCTCCTCGTCCTCGGGCGGGTGGAGGAAGAGGAGGCCGGTCCTCCGGAACTCCGCGTCTTGCCCGGTGATCGCCTCGAAACTGCGGAGCATCTCGATGCTGTCCCTGGCACAGCCGGCCAGGAACGGGTTCGTGTAGTAGGCGCGACAGATCGCGCTGGACTCGCCGGTGGGGCCGCCGGCCGGGGCATCGCGCTCGAAGATGACGGTCCGGAGGCCCTTCGCCGAGAGATGGTATGCGGCGGCGGCGCCGTGGATGCCGGCCCCGACGATCCCAACGTCGAACGTGTCGGGCATGGCCGTCATCGTGGAGGCTCCGGCGACGCGGGGCAACCCCCGGCGCTCAGCCGGCTTCCAGCGCGGCGAGGAGATCGTCGATCGGGATGGCCCCGGCGCGGATCACGCGTGGATCGCCGGCCAGGTCGACCACCGTGGAGGGCGTGCCCCCGGGCGCGGTCCCCGCGCAGAGGTAGACGGCGACGTCCTCCCCGAGCATTTCGCGGACCCCCTCGCACGTGTCGGGCGTCGGCTCGCCGGAGCGGTTGGCGCTCGTCACGGCCAGGGGGCCGGTGCGCTCGAGGAGGGTGCGCGCGACGCGCTCGGCGGGGACTCGGACGCCGACGGTCGTCTCGTGGGCGCCGAGGTCCCAGCCCGCCGAGCGCGTCGCGCGCCCCAGGACCATCGTCAGCGCCCCCGGCCAGAACGAGGCCGCCAGCGTCTCGGCCCGCTCGTCGAGCACGGCCACCTCCCTCGCGTCCTCGACCCTCGCCACCAGCACCGGGAGCGTCAGGTCCCGGGGCCGCCCCTTGACCTCGAAGAGCCGCGCCGCCTGCTCGGGCCTCGCCCCCAGCCCGTACACCGTGTCGGTGGGGAGCACGATCGCCTCGCCCGCGTCCAGCGCCCGGATCGCGGCCTCGATCCCCGCTTCGTCGGGCCCGACGACCTCGCTCATGCCTCCGGCAAACGCCCCCGCGCCACCCGGTCCAGCCCGGCCAAGTCGGGGACGACCTCGACGCGCTCGTACCGCTCCGACAGCAGGCCGGCCACCTCGTCGCCCTGGCCGGCCCCGATCTCCATCGCCAGCCAGCCCCCAGGCTGGAGCCAGGCGGGCGCCTCCCGGGCCAGCCTGGCGTGGAGCCCCGTGCCCCCCACCAGCGCCTCCCTGGGATCCGCGCGGACCACGTCCGGCAGCTGCGCGTACTCCTCCTCGGTGACGTAGGGGGGGTTGCTCACGATGAGGTCCACCTCCCCCCGGAGATCGCCCGGCAGCGGCGACAGCAGATCGCCCCGGAGCACCTCGATCCCGAGGCCGAGCTCCCTCGCGTTCTCCCCCGCCAGGGCCACCGCCTCCTCCGACGCGTCGGTGGCGAGCACCCTGGCGTCCCGCCGCTCCTTCTTGATCGCCAGGGCCACCGCGCCCGTGCCCATCCCGACGTCCACGACGATCGGGCGGGTGGCCGTCCTCAGGCACTGGAGGGCCTGCTCCACGAGTACCTCGGTCTCGGGCCTGGGGATGAACACGCCCGGCCGCACCCGGAGCCTGAGCCCGAAGAAGGGCTGATCGCCGGTCAGGTGCTGCAGCGGGACCCCCGACGCGCGCACGAGCAGCATGCGGGCCAGGAGATCGCGCTCCTCGTCCGTCAGGTCCTCACTCCTGGCGTAGAGCCCGGCACGGTTCGTCCTCAGGAGGTGCGCGAGGAGGATCTCCGCCTCCGCCTCCGGCGTCTCCACGTCGTGGTCGGCCAGGAACTTGGCGGTCTCGGCGACGAGCCGGGACGCATCCATGAAAGCAGTCTATCGACGCACTCACGGGTCCCCTTGAGGGCGGGAAGCGAGGGAGCCTGACGCCTCAGCCCGAGGACCGGCGTCACCGAGGAGTGGGCGTATGTCAGCCGGTCGACTGGAGCTGGCGGGCGCGCTCCTCGGCCAGCAGGGCATCCACGAACTCGTCGATCTCGCCCGCCAGGATCCCCTCGAGCCGGTGCGAGGTCAGCCCGATCCGGTGGTCGGTCACGCGGCTCTGGGGGAAGTTGTAGGTCCGGATCTTCTCCGAGCGCTCCCCCGTCCCCACCTGCGCCTTGCGCGCCGCGGCCTCCTCGGCCGCCTGCTCCTCCTGCGCCATCTTCAAGAGGCGCGCCCGCAGGTAGCGCATCGCCTTCTCCTTGTTCTGGCGCTGAGACCGCTCTTCCTGGCACGACACGACGATCCCCGTCGGCGTGTGCGTGATCCGGACCGCCGAGTCGGTGGTGTTGACCGACTGCCCGCCCGGTCCCGAGGACCGGTACACGTCGATGTGGAGGTCCTCGTCCCGGATCTCGACGTCCACGTCCTCGGCCTCGGGCAGGACCGCAACGGTGGCCGTCGACGTATGGATGCGGCCGCTCGACTCCGTCTCGGGGACCCGCTGGACCCGGTGCACCCCTGACTCGTGCTTCAGCCGCGAGTAGGCGCCCTGCCCCCGGATCTCGCTGACGACCTCCTTGAAACCCCCGGCGGCCGAGGGGCTCGAGGACAGGACGTCCGTCTTCCAGCGCCGTCCCTCCGCGTATCGCCGGTACATCTCGAAGAGGTCGCGGGCGAAGAGCGAGGCCTCGTCGCCCCCCGTGCCTGCGCGGATCTCGAGGATCACGTTGCGCTCGTCGTTGGGGTCCTTCGGCAGCAGCAGGACCTCGATCTCGGCCTCGAGCTCCTTGGCGCGCGCGCTCGCCCGGGTGGCCTCCTCGCGCCAGGTCGCAGCGGCCTCCGCGTCCGTCTCCTCGCGGGCGAGCGCACGCGCCTCCTCGGCGTCCTGCCCGACCCGCAGCCACTCGCGGTAGGCCCGCACGATCTCCCCCAGCTCGGCGTGCCGCTTCCCCAGGTCGCGGAGCTTGCCCGGGTCGGAGGCCACGGTCGGCTCGGAGAGCTCCCGACCGACCTCCTCGTACTGCCGCTCGATCTCCTCGAGGCGCTCGCGCATCAGTCCTCGGGCTCGGGGATCGGGACCGGGCCCTCGGCGGCCGGAGCCTCTCCCACCTCCCGCTCCTGCCGCAGGACCTCCTCGAAGGACGCGATCGCGATCTCGATCTGGTCCTCGGAGGGAGGCTTCGTCGTGATCTTCTGCAGCCACAGGCCCGGAGCCATCAGCGCCCGCACCACCCGCGACCTCGGGTACCGCGCCCCGATCCGCAGGGCCTCGAACGCCAGCCCCGCGATCAGCGGGATGGCCAGGATCCGCGAGCCGATCCTCCACCAGATGCCCGGCGTCCCGAACAGGGTGAAGACGAAGATCGTGAGCACCATCACGATCAGCAGGAAGTTGGTGCCGCACCGCACGTGGAGGGTCGAGTACTTGTCCACGGCCTCGGGCTCCAGCGGCTCGTCGTGCTCGTAGGCCGCGATCGTCTTGTGCTCGGCCCCGTGATACTCGAACACCCTCCGGATGTCCTTCATCCGCCCGATCAGCAGCAGGTACCCGAGGAAGAGCGCGACCCGGAAGATCCCCTCCCCGATGTTCAGAAGGATGCCGCTCGAGATCTGGTCCCGGGCGAACCCGAACAGCACCGCCGGCCCCACGATGAACAGTCCGATGAAGAAGACGAACGCGATGATCATCGAGACCGCCATCTGGCGCGGGGTGAGCTTCTCCTCCTCCTCGACCGAGTGATTGGCGGAGATCGTGAGGGCCTTCACCCCGATCGAGAGGGCTTGGCCCAGCGCGATCACCCCGCGCAGGCCGGGCCTGCGCAGGATCGGATACCGCTTCGCCACGGAGTCGATCTCGTGCGATTCGCGGTGGATGCCCCCGTCGGGCCTGCGAACGGCGATCGCCCAGACCTCGGCCCCCCGCATCATCACGCCCTCGAGGACCGCCTGACCGCCGTAGAAGTGCTGCTTCTCGCTCACCGACCCATTGTACGGGCGCCCTGATCTCAGAAGGCCGGGGTCTCGTCGGCGTGCCACCACTCCCGGAGCGAGGTGCACAGGTCGTCCTCGTCGAACTCCAGGAGGAAGACGCCATCGAGCTTCACGCGGTCGCCGTTGCTGATCTTCGTGTAGGCGGACCACCAGCGGACGACCACGGGCTCGGCGGCCACGATCTCGTAGCCGAACTCGATGTCGCGCTGATAGTCGGGGACCTGCTGCCAGTACTGACGGATCGCCTCGCGCCCCTCCATGATCTCGTCGAAGGGCGTCTCGCGGTAGGTCGCGTCGGGCGAGAACAGCTCGATCGCGGCATCGGGGTCTCGAGTCTCCCAGGCCCGCCCGTAGGCGTCCAGCCAGGACCTGAGGGCCTCGGGGGTCACGCTACTCCGCGGTCGGCTCGGCCGCCTCGGCGGGAGCCTGGGCCTCCACGGAAGCGTCCGCCTGAGCCTCCGCCTCCTCCTGTGGCCGGCGCCGTAGAGCGCTGGGGGCCGGACGCCCCTCATAGCGGCGGCGGAAGCGCTCGACCCGGCCGCCCGAGTCCACCAGCTTCTGCTTCCCCGTGTAGAAGGGGTGGCAGTTCGAGCAGATCTCGACGTGGATGTCGGGCTTCGTGGCGCGCGTCTGGAAGGTATTCCCGCAGGAGCACCGGACGGTCGCCTCGACGTACTCGGGGTGGATGTCAGCCTTCACGGACCCAAGCATACGCGAGGGTGTCAACGCCGTCACCGGGAAGTGGGGCGGCCCCCCGGCGCTCGCCCGGGGGCCGCCTCGATCGTGCGTCTGCTACGTCGGACCCTACGGGATACTCCGCGTCCGCTCGCAACGGCGAGCTTGGTCCCGCCCGGGGCCTCCGAAGCAGGAGTCCCGGGCACCGCCGCCGTTCAGCAGGTCGTTGCCCTTGTTGCCGAACAGCGTGTCACGGCCGGCCTGACCCAGGATCTCGTCGTTCCCGGCGTTGCCTCGGACCGTGTCCGCGCCGGCACGGGCGCAGATCAGGTCGTTGCCACCGCGACCGCGGATCAGATCGTTCCCTGCCAGGCCCACGATGACGTCAGGACCACCGGTGCCGGTCAGGGTGTCGCCGCCAGGCGTGCCCACGAGCGTGGCGTCCTGTCCTCGACACTTCGGCAGAGCCGGCAGTGCCATCATCGTCTGCGGGTTGGAGAACGGCAGCACGTACGGCGACTGCGCCTGAGGCGAGGTCGACCGATGGATGTGCAGACCGTACAGGATGTCGGACTCGTACAGGTAGCCGTTGTACCAGTACGTGGCCCAAGCACCCGCGAGGAGGGTCGTCGGCACCCGCGCGGGCGGGTCGGACCACCCGATCGCGTGAGCGAACTCCGGGTCGGTGACGTCCAGGATGTACGTCCCGGCCTGGTAGGTCCCCGTCGTCAGCACGTAGCTCCCGTTGTTCGTCGGGATGCTCTGCATGATGTGGACCGACGCGCAGTTCTCCTGCGCCGACTGCGAGGGGATCGTCCACCTGCCCAGCTCGTTCCCCCGCTCAGCACGGAAGATCCACATCTGACGGTTCGTGATCGGGTCGTTGGTCTCACACTGCGCCGCCGTCCCGCCGCCCGGCTCGTGGCTCCAGTACAGGTACTTCCCGTCCCACGAGAAGCCGCTGGTGTGACCGATCGTGAAGGTGCCCTCCATGTTCCGCTCGTAGAGGAGCACCGGGTCCGCGAGCGACCCACCGTCGGCGGCGTCCATGCTGAAGTACGTGTACCCGTGCTCGCCCTCCCAGCTGCCCGAGCACGCCGCCCTGTTCTTGTCGATCAGGTAGACGGTGATGTCGTGGCATGACCGGTTCGCGACCGCCATTCCCGTCCACGTGGCCGCGGTCGGGTTGTTGAGCGGGATCTCCACGAGGTCCATCCCCGGGCAGTCCCCGCTCGATCCACCCACGTACACGCGCAGGAGACCCTCAGCGAGGTCCGGAACGCCAGTCAACGTGTGCGAACCACAGCCGCTGAGCGTGACGCCGTCCCACACGAGCGTGGCCTCCTCGCCCGCGCTCGTCTTGATGGCGGCGCCATCGACGTCCGAGACGTGGACCGCGAGGATGTCAGTGTCGTTGGGATCGTCGGGCGTGCCACCCAGCTGACCGGGGGTCCCGGCCTGGTTGTTCACGATGATGACGCCCTCGGCGCCAGCATCCTCGGCGTTGGCCACCTTCACCCAGAAGTCGCAGAACCCACGGTCGATGATCGCGATCGTGGACTGCGGACCCGGCGGAGCCTCGTTCAGCAGGTCGAACTCCTCGCAGCCGTCATTGACGGTGCCGCCCGCCACGCCGTCATCGACGATCTCGAGGGTGCCGGTCGCCGGGACACCCGCCTCAAGCACGGCACCGAAGGTTGCCTTGTTCCCTTCGTATGTGCCCGCCCCGGGGCCGGCGGCCACGGTAACGTCAGCGGGCAGGCCATCACCCATGCTCGAGATGTCCACGCTGTGGATCAGCGACGGGTTGAGGGGATCGCTCACGTCCCAAAGATGAACTCCCTCGAACCCGTTCGGCAGAGCCACCCCGTCGCAGGTGTCGTTGTTCGCCGGCGAGTTCCTTGAGTACACCAGCAGATCGTCCCAGACGAAGACGTCACCCTGGCCGTCCGGACAGTTCTCGACGTCCGCGAGGTTGACCGGGTTCTCCGGATCGCTGATGTCGTGGATCTGGAACCCCTCGAAGTTGCCCTGGTACGCGAGGTCACCCCAGAACGCCATGTCGGAGTTGATGGCAAACGGTACGCTGTTCTCGACGTCCGCCACCGGCACCAGGTTCTTGACGTCCTGTCGGGTTGCGTGGTCCGCCGAGCTTGGGGGTATCCCCAGCGCCAGGACGGCCACCAAGGTGATCGGCAAGACCAACCACCGTGTCCTCCTACTCATGTGCTCGCCTCCTTCTCGAAACGTCGGGCAGCCATCCGGGAACGTCGATGGGGAGGGCTGCGGCCCCCAAGGCCCGCTTCACAGGGACGGCTAGGTGCACGGCAGAGGGAACAGGGACGAACGGTACACCGACCTCCCTCTCGCCCTGCCATGGTTTCCCCGGCACACCCCCTGAAGCGTGCGCGGATGATACCTGGGGATGAGAGGAAAGAACAAATCCAGTTGCGAGGGGCGGAGGCCGCCTCTTACGAGCGCTTAACCCAGAACGTGTTCTTGTTGCGGCCCTTCTGGAAGCGTCTCTCGACGTTGCCGGCCATGTCGAATCCGCGGGCGAAGGCACGATAGAAGCGGAGGTTCGTGCCCTGCGTCGGCTTGAAGGCGGGCACGCGATAGAGGAACCAGTCGAGGGCTCGCTCGTACTTCGTCTTCTTCCAGAACTTCGCCGGGACGCCCTTGCAGCTGCCTCCGGCGAACCGCTTCCCGTTCCACCATTGGCATCGACCGTTCGTGAGCCTCCGCTGGATCGCGATCTGGACCCGCCGGATGCCGGAGCCGCCGGGATCGCTGTGGAAGATGTGCATCTCCCGCAGCTGATACGCGTTTCTCGGGTACCGCTTCTTGTGCTTCGGGTGGTGGAAGTTCGTCCTCGGCGCGAGGTTGTCCACCCCCGCATCGCGGATGAGGACAGTGGTCTCGTCGCGACCCTCCACCGCATTGGCCCCGGTTAGCGTGATCGTGATGGCTTCGTCGAGTTCTTCTTTGTTGTCGTTGAGGATCCGGAGCTTGATGAAGGCCACCCGGCCTCCGCCAAAATCGCTCGCCGGTAGCTGGGCCGGGGAGTTGACCTCGTAGTCCACGTCGAGCGTCGGCGTGGGGAACCCATCGGCGGGACCTATGGTGTATGGAACAGTCCCGCTCGGCAGGGTCTCTCCCGCCCAGAACACGGGGATGTGGAAGTGACTGGCCTGCTCCCCGGGCTCGTACTGCATCGTGTCCCCTCCGTCGAGCGTCGGCTCCAGCGACACCCTGGCGGGGCCGTCGTTGTCGATGATGTGCACCGCTGCCTCGGTGGGACGGTTCGAACTCAAAGGGGGAAACCCCGTCGCCCCGGAGAGCACGAAGTTGAAGGACTCCACGGCGTCCTCGACGCCTTCGTCATTCACCAGGTTGAGCCCAACGGTGCGTGTGGGGGCCGTGCCGGCCGGACACGGATCGTGCGGTGGCACGGGCGTGCCCTCAACGCAGATCGGAGCGCTGGTACCGGAGACCCCTTGGTAGTCGTCGGGGGCCACAGCGCTCCCCGGCACGGTCTGGTAGTCGGCCGCGCCCGGCCGAGCGAAGTCGTTCGGGTCCTCCGTGCACGTCTCAGCGGGGGTGGCCGTGAGCGTCGCGTTGATAGACCCGTCCTCTGGAACTGCGTAGAAGTCCGACGCCGCGGCCGTACCCTCCATACCGATGAGGTGGGTCTCGCTGTGGAAGGAGAGGTTCCCCGCACAGGCGAGGCTCGTGCCCGCGGAGGCGGTCTCTCCAGAAGCGCTGCTTGCGACGCCCGTCGCTGGGAATGAAGCGACAATAATCGTCAGGGCAGCCAGTACCAGCACGAGCCTACGTGAGCTCAAGAGACGCCCTCCTCATTCCAGACGGACCGAGATCCGTCACCGACCAGCGGACGCTACCACAACTTCCCGGAAATGCTTGAGGGCCTCAGCCGCTACCTGCGCTTGATCCAGAAGGTGTTCTTGTTACGCTTCTTCTGGAAGCGGGTCTCCACGTTGCCCGCGTGATCGAACCCACGGGCGAAGGCGCGGTAGAAGCGGATATTCGTCCCCACGGTCGGTTTGAAGGAGGGCACTCGATACAGATACCAGTCGAGGAAGCGATCGTACTTCGCCTTCTTCCAGAACTTCGGAGGGACGCGCTTGCACTTCCCGCCGCGGAACCGCTTCCCGTTCCACCACTGGCACTTCCCGCTGTTCTTCTTGCGCTGGATCGCGAGCTGGACC
>DASUTZ010000259.1:0-2699 GCA_036374295.1 Actinomycetota bacterium | reverse complement strand
CCACATGGTGAGGACCAAGCCCTGGGACTTCTTCATGATGGTCGAGATGGGGACCGACCGGCTCCACCACGTCTTCTGGCAGTACTGCGATCCGGACCACCCGAAGTACGAGCCGGGCAACCCCTACGAGAGCGCGTTCGTCGACTACTATCGGATGCTCGACGGCGAGGTCGGCGCGCTCCTGGAGACCTTTCCAGACGACGTCGCCGTGATCCTCATGAGCGACCACGGCGCTCGGGCGATGGCCGGGGGCGTCCTCTTCAACGACTGGCTGCTGCAGGAGGGCTACCTCGTCATGGAGCGGCCTCTCACCGAGCCCACGCCGATCGCCAAGGCCCCGATCGACTGGTCGAAGACCACCGCGTGGGGCGACGGTGGCTACTACGGCCGTCTCTTCCTCAACGTGAAGGGCCGCGAGCCCCAGGGGACGATCGACCCGGAGGACTACGAGAGGGTCCGGGCCGAGATCGCCGGGAAGCTCCAGGAGATGAAGGACCCGGACGGCCGGCCCCTCGGCACGCGGGTGTTCCGCCCGGAGAACGTCTACCCGGAGGTGCGCGGGGTGGCGCCCGATCTCATCGTGTACTTCGGGGACCTGGAGTGGAGGTCGGTGGGGACGGTCGGCACCGGCGAGACCTTCACCTACGAGAACGACACGGGACCTGACGGCGCGAACCACGACAAGCGGGGGGTGTTCGCGCTCTCCAACCTCCCGGGCGTCGAGACCGGGATGGTGGAAGCGGGGTTCCGCCTGATCGATGTGGGCCCCACCCTGATGAGCCTGTACGACGTCCCGATCCCCGAAGGCGTGGAAGGAAGGAGCATCCTCTAGTGGCCGAGATCTTCGCGAAGGAGGGCATGCGGACCTCCAACGCCCCCAAGGAAGGCAACAAGGGCTTCACCCTCTGGATGACCGGGCTCTCCGGCTCGGGGAAGTCCACCCTCGCCGAGCGCCTCGTGCCGATCTTCGACGAGCGCGGGCTCTCGGTCGAGCTCCTGGACGGCGACGTGATCCGCACGCACCTCTCCAAGGGTCTCGGCTTCTCCAAGGAGGACCGCGACACGAACATCCTCCGGATCGGCTGGGTGGCGAACCGCCTCTCGGCGCACGGCGCCGCGGTGATCACGAGCGCGATCAGCCCCTACAGGGCCATCCGGGATGAGGTCCGCGCGGGGATGCCCGAGCGCTTCGTCGAGGTGTTCGTCTCGGCCTCCGTCGAGGAGTGCGCTCGCCGCGACACGAAGGGGCTCTACGAGCGGGCGTTCAAGGGCGAGATCGCCAACTTCACGGGGGTGAGCGACCCCTACGAACCGCCGGAGTCGCCCGAGATCCTCGTGGACACCGAACGCTTCTCGATCCAGGAGTGCCTCGACCAGATCCTGGCCCGCTTGGAGGAGCTGGGCCACCTGCCTGCATCCTGATCCGCCCCGGACGCAGGAGAGCGGCACCCCCGCCCGCTCGTAGAGTGCCGCCCTCGTTGCCCCTCGTGGGGGCGCCTTACATGCTTCCGAGCTTGCGCTCGATCTCCTCCTGCGACTCGCCCGTCTTGGCCTTGATCTTGCCCACGAGCTGCTCCCACTTCCCTTCGGTCTGGTCGAGCTCGTCGTCGGTGATGTCGCCCCAGGTCTCCTTGACCTTGCCCTTGACCTGGTCCCACCTGCCCTCGAACTGCTTCTGCATGCCACCCATGGTCCGCTCCTTCCGTCGGTTCCCCCTGGATACCCGGGGGTCCGGGCTGAGAAACCGGAGCGAGCGTCAGCTTGTCCCGGCCCCGGACGCGGGCGTAGGCTCTTGACCTACCGAGCTGTAGGAGGTGGAGCCATGTGCCTGGCTGGTACCGCTGAGACGGTTCGGAAGCACCGGCACGAGGGGCCGGTGCTGACCCGGCGGAGGTTCCTCGCGGCGGGGGGAGCGGCGGCCGCGCTCGCCGCGATGCCCGCCCCGGCGCTGGCCCGGAGCACCCGTCACCGCCACACGCGGGATCTCACCCACGTCTTCCGCGAGGGATTCCCCGTCTACACGGGCAACTCCCCGAGCCGGCAGACGCTCGTGACGATCCCGGCCAACGGCTTCTACGCGCAGCGGTGGACGTTCGACGAGCACACGGGGACGCATCTCGACGCCCCCGGCCACTTCATCGAGGGGAACCGGCTGGCCGACGAGCTGCCGCCGGACGAGCTCGTCCGCCCCCTTGCCGTGGTCGACATCTCGCGCCGCGCGGCGAAGAACCCCGACGCGGAGGTGCGGGTGAAGGACCTCGTGGCCTTCGAGCGGCGCCACGGGAGGATCCCCAGGCGCGCGATCGTGGCCATGCACTCAGGGTGGGACGCCCGGGCCGGTGACCGGGACTCGTACCTCAACCCCGACGGGTCGGGCGTGTTCCACTTCCCCGGGTTCTCGCTCGAGGCCGTGGAGTGGCTGCTCGAGCGGCGCGATGTCCAGGGGATCGGCGTGGACACGTCGTCACTCGACTTCGGCCCCTCCACGACCTTCATCGTGCACACGGTGCTTCTGGGGGAGGAGCGCTATGGCCTCGAGGGCCTCGCCAACCTCGGGGGGGTCCCGGCGAACCGCGCCACGGTCTTCGTCGGCCTGATCCCGTGGGAGGAGGGCTCCGGCGGCCCCTGCCGGGTGATCGCGCGCTGGTAGGATCGCCGCGTTTCGGGCGGGTCTGACGAGCGGTTCATGTCAGACCCGC
>DASUTZ010000258.1:0-2805 GCA_036374295.1 Actinomycetota bacterium | reverse complement strand
CGAGCCCAGGCAGGCGCACCCCGAACGTGGTGCCGTTCCGCGCCATCCCCGTGACGATGCTCGAGCCCTCGACCTGCTCCGCCCAGAGCATCGTGGCCTTCGCCGCGGCCATCCCCACGGTCAGGAAGAACAGGTGATTCTCGGAGAGGAACGTCCCCACCTCGGGAGCGCGCTCGTCGTCGAGACGGAGCAGCCGCGGGAGGAGGAAGCGGATCGTGAGGTTCGTGGCCGCCTGCGACCGCATGTGGGCGTCGTCCCCCATCTGCAGCGCCTGCGCGGCGATCGAGAAGACGTCCAGGGGCTCGCCCGCACGGATCGCCGCGTCGAGCACCGGAGCCGCCGCCTCCCGGAGGAAGACGAGCCGCTCCACCGCCTCGGGACGATCTACGCCCAGCCACTGCTGGTCGCCGGGACCCTGGTTGATGGCGGCGAAGGCGGGGGTCCCGCCCTGGGGGCTCTCCATGAGCAGCACCGGAGCGGTGGGCCCGATCGTCGTCGCCATCGGGAGCACGGTGGCGTGATGGTTCGCGGCGTCGAGCTCCACGTCGCCCCCCGCCACGAGCTTCCCGGCCTCCTCCGGGGTCTCGGCCCACCCCTCGGCCATCACCGCCGCGTGAACCGAGCGGCGCAGGGGATCGCAGAACTCCTCCCACGGGAGCGGGGGGCCCGGGTGGAGGATCGCCCGCTCCCCCATGTCCGGCACGTCGCGCCCGGCCGACCCGACGCCGACGAGGACGGGGGCGGACCCGTCGATGCGCCGCAGGACCTCCTCGTTCGCCTCGTCGATCTCGGCGGCCCGAGGACCGTAGAGGGCGGTCAGCGCCTCCACGGACTCCCGGTCGCCGCCGGCGGGGATGCGCCACTCCACGTCCACCGCCTCCCCGCCCTGGGCCCGCACGGCCTCGCCGAACACGGCCAGGCCGACGTTGACGGCATGGACCTCCTCCGGGAGGGCGAGCGGCTCGCTGTTGCTAGACTCCACCGTCATGGAGGTTACCGCCTACTGGGAGGGCGGATACACGACGCGGGTCCCGATCCGAGACTTCGAGATCAGGATCGACGAGCCCGAGCGGTACGGCGGACGTGACACCGGCCCCATGCCCACCGAGATGCTGCTGGGCACGCTGGCCGCATGCTTCGCCATGGCCTTCCACCACGCGGCCAAGAAGGACGACGTCGCGCTCCCCGACCTGGAGGTCACGGCCCGAGGCGAGTACGGCAACCTCCGCTTCGATCGGATCGCGGTCGAGGTGCGCACCAGCCATCCCGACCGCGAGCAGCTCGAGGCGTTCCTGGAGAAGGCGATCGAGTACTGCTACGTGACGAACACGCTCGCCGGGAGTCCGGAGCTCGAGTACCACGTGGCCGGCGGAGAGGCGCACGAGGTCAGCCCCCCGCCGTCCGCCGAGCGAGGCTGAGCAGGTCGGCCTCGGCCCGGGCGTAGGCCTCGGCGCGCCGCGCCGCCTCGGCCCGCACGCGCTCGGCCTCGGCCCGGAAGCCGGCCGCCATGTCCCGGACCACCTCCGGCGCCGACCCGCCCCGCGAGGTCCTCGTCCGGACGATCGCCCTGGGATCGAGCACGTCCGACAGGTCCCGCTCGGCGAGGCCCAGCGGCCTGCCCACCACCTCCCGGGCCGCCTCGTCGAGCAGCTCCCCGGTGACGTCCATCCCCCGAAGCCCCTCCCGCGCCGCTCGCTGGATCGCCTCGCCCACCACGAGGTAGGCCGTCCGGTAGTCGACCTCGGCCGTCTGCATGACGTGCTCGGCGAGGTCCGTGGCCTGGGAGAAACCCTGCGTCAGCGACTCCCACATCCGCTCGGGGTGCGGGCGCATCGTGGACACGACCCCGCGCATCAGCCGCGTGACGCGCCCCGCGAGCTCCAGGGCCCTCGGGACCTCCCCGTAGGCGAAGATCAGGTTGTCGCTGCGGGCCGAGGGCGTCTTCACCACGGCCAGGAAGCCCGACAGCCGCCCGATCAGCACCCCCGAGGCGCCGCGGACGATCGACAGCGCGTAGGGGTTCCGCTTCTGCGGCATCAGGATGCTGGATCGCGTGTAGGGGCCGGCCAGCTCCACGAAGTCGAACTCCTGGCTGTCCCAGATCTCCAGATCCTCGGCGAGCTTGCTGAGGTTGCTGACGAGGCTCGTGGAGTTCGAGAGAAGTGCCACGAGGCCGTCCGTCTGCCACATCGCGTCCCGCGTATGCTCGATCACGCCTCGGAATCCGAGGAGCGAGGCCGTCCGGTCGCGGTCGACCGCCAGCCGGCTGCCGTTCACGCAGCCCGCCCCTCCCGGGCTCCGATTCACCCAGTCGTCCTCGAGCAGCAAGCGGTCCGACTCCCGGAGCGATGGGCCGGCGAACGTCAAGAGGTAGTGCCCGAACGTCGAGGGCTGGGCCTGCTGGAGGTACGTCTGGTCGGGCATCACGACGTCGGCGTGCTCCTCGGCCGCGTCGGCCAGGGACTCGGCGAACCCGGCGGCGTCCGAGACGAGCGAGACCACCAGGTCCCGCAGACAGATGCGGAGGGCGACCCTCCCAGCCTCGCGGCGGGGGCGGCCGGCGTGCAGCCACCCCGCGTCGGTCCCCAGCCGTTCGATGAAGAACCGCTCCCGGGAGTTGTACGCGTCGCCCAGCGACGGGTCGTAGGGGAAGTCCTCGTGGGGCGTGCCGTGGACCTCGAGCAGCAGCCGCAGCAGCCGCTGCGCCGGCTCGGGGGGCGCGATCCCCTGCTCCAGCAGCACGAGCACGTGCGCCATGTCGGCCAGGTTCAGCCCGCGGTGCAGGTAGGGCGCGTCGGCGACCTC
>DASUTZ010000257.1:0-5614 GCA_036374295.1 Actinomycetota bacterium | reverse complement strand
CGCCGCGCGCGTTCGCGCGCGGCGGCCGCCCCGGTCCAGGCGCTGGGCCTCAGCTGGCCTTCTTGGCCCGAGCCTTCTTCTCCTCCTCCTCAAGGCCCGCGGCCTTCCGGAGGCTGGTCGCGGCGCCCTTCAGCTGGCGCGAGGCCTGCTTCGTGCCCTCCTTCGCCTGCTTCGCCGGCTTCGAGGTCGTGACCTTGCGCACGATCTTCGAGCCGCGCTTGCTGAGATCGCCGTAGGTGGACTCGATCTCCTTCCGGTCGACCTTGACCTTTCGGGCGCGGCCCACCATCTCCCGGACCTTCTCGGCGGCCAGGTCGCCGAGGCCGATCAGCGCGTACCCTGCCTTCTGCATCTGCTCGATCATGTCTGCTCCTTCCTCTGGGTCTTCATGCGCCGCTCCTCGCGGCGCGCCTGCGTCTCTGATCGGAAGCTCTCGTAGATCTGGACGAGGGCCTGCTTCTGCCGCTCGGTGAGGGCCGGGTCGGTCATGATCGCGCTCACGGTGTCCCCGGCCTTCTCGGTCTCGAGGATCCCGGCCTTCACGTACAGCGTCTCGGCGGAGATCCGGAGCGCCTTGGCGATCCCCTGGAGGATCTCGGCGCTCGGCTTCTTCAGGCCACGCTCGATCTGCGAGAGGTACGGGTTGGAGACGCCGGCCAGCTGGGCCAGCCTCCTCAGGGACAGCTGCGCCTGCCGGCGCTGGTCCCTGATGAACCGTCCCACGCTCGTCCGCATCCCCGTCTCCTTCCATCTGCACCCTATCACGGAAGTGCTAACTATGGCAAGCAAAGCGGGAACCGCTGGCAAGCACCTCAGGCGAGGGAGAAGTCCGAGCGGAGCTCCCCCACCGGGGTCCCGCCCCCGAGGACCGGAGGGGCGGCGAAGGCCGGCACACGGGACGGGTCCACAACGTCGAGGAGCGCCAGCGCGCGGACGAGGGCGGCGTCGCGAGCCCGCCCCGCGCCGTCGTCGACCTTGAGCGCGATCCCCAGGCCGCGGCCCACGAGCGAGGCCCCGGCCACGCCGTCGGCCCCCACCTTCGCCACCACCGGGAAGGCCTCCATCACGGCCGAGCACACCCTCCCCCGACCCGCGACGAGGTAGGGCTCGGCTCGCATCGCCTCGACCACCCGGGTCGCCGCGGGCCCCAGCTCCTGGGGGAGGCGGGCGAAGGCCGTGGCGATCGCGCGCAGAGGGAGGGCGGCGGCCGGCGCGCCGCACCCATCCACGCCCAGCGAGGAGACCGGCGCGCCGGCCGCCGCCCCCGTGAGCTCCACGATCTCCCGCTGGAGGGGATGCGCGGGGTCGAGGTACGAGCCCGTCTCCCATCCGGCGCGCACGCACGCCAGCAGCATGCCCGCGTGCTTGCCGGAGCAGTCGTGCAGGATCGTCGCCGGCGACTCCGAACGGGGCTCGGGATCGATCGGCCGGCTCGGCGGGCATCCCAGGGCCCCCTCGTCCAGCCCGGCCCTCCCCAACAGGGACCGCACCGCCTCGAGGTGCACCTCCTCGGCGTTGTGAGAGCCCGCCATGACCGCGATCTCCCGGTCGTGGAGGCCGCCGATCCTCGCCACGCACGCCGCGGCCTGGAGCGGCTTCCACGCCGACCGGAGGTACGTGAGGCGATCGGCCTCGCCCGCGGAGACGACCACTCGACCCTCCACGTCCGCCACCGCGACCGATCCCAGATGGATCGACTCCTCGATGCCCGAACGGATCACCCGCGCGAGAGGAACCGGCACGGGGACAGCGTAGCCGTCAGCCGGTGGGGGCGAGCAGGGGGCGAGCCTCGACCGGCTCGGTCCTGCCGCTCATGAGGATCAGGAACGCCTCGACCACGTCGGGGTCGAACTGCGCCCCCGAGCAGCGGGAGATCTCCGCCACCGCATCCGCGACGGAGAGGGCGCGTCGGTACGGCCGATCGCTCGTCATCGCGTCGAACGCGTCCACCACCGAGAAGATCCGAGCCGAGAGCGGGATCTCCTCGCTCTTGAGACCCCGGGGGTAGCCTCGACCGTCCCACCGCTCGTGGTGACAGCGGATCACGTCGCTGGCCCGCCCGAGGAAGGCCATCGGGGCGACCACCTGCGCGCCGATCAGCGGGTGTGTCTTCATCACGGACCACTCGGACGTCGTGAGAGGGCCCGCCTTGTTGAGAATCCGCTCGGAAATCCCGATCTTGCCGATGTCGTGGAGGAGGAACCCCCACTCCAGGTCGGGGCGCTCGGCAAGCCCGGGAGCAACGAGCCTCGCCAGCGCCATGCCGTACTGGCTGGTGCGGTCGAGGTGCATTCGGGTCCCGACGTCCTTCGCCTCCACCAGGAAGGCCAGCGTCTTCATCGTGGAGAGGTACGAGTCGTTCAGCTGGTCGAGGGCGTGCGCCAGCTCGGCGGAGCGCTCCCGCTCCTTCCGGTAGATCTCCCTGATCTCCCGGGCGAAGACCACCAGCTGATCTCTGACCTGCTGCTCGTCCACGGAACCCCCCGGCCTCCCGCCCGCGCCCGGCGGCGCGTCGGGGCCGCAGTATAAGCCCGCGATCCCCGGTCTCCTGGGAGCCTCGGAGGATCGCCTGATCGAATGGTCCCATCACCCAGGCGGGCGGCACATCCCGCGGTCCGGTGATTTGCGCGCATCCCCCGGTCGGGGGACGGCGTCAGGCCCGGAGTCCCTTGAGCTGAGCGCGGAGGCGCCGCTTCATCTCCCCCTGCAGGCGGTCGTGCACGCCCATGACCCTCCCCCTGGCCTCGGACACGGTGCGCTCCTCCCGCTCCACCCGTTCGATCGTCTCGCGCAGGTCGTCGTCGGAGAGACCCTCGAGGTCGGACAGGCTGGCGTCCGAGAGGAGCCGCTCGATGCGCCGCCTGGCGAGCGTGGCCTCCTCCTCGGGAAGGGGGACGCTCACGGCCTCGCCCCGGGAGCGCCCCCGCGGGCCCTCCCCCAACACGGCGGTGATCCGCTCGACCAGCGGACCGGCCTCGCCCCCCTCCTCCCGACGACGGAGCTCGTCGCGGAGGATGTCGCGCCGCCCCTGCAGGAGCCGGCGGAGGAACGAGAGGTACTCGCGCTCCGCCTTGCTCAGATCACGCCGGGCGCGGAGGTCGTCCGTCTCCAGCGACTCGAGGTCCCGGACGAAGTCGTCCGCCAGGATCCGATCGATGCGGCGCTTGCCGCCCGCCATCGGGGCATCGCTCACGAGGGCTCCTTCCAGGGGGCCACGGCTCGCATTATCGCCCGGATCGGAGCGGGGGAACAGACCTCAGCAGACAGCCGCCACGTACGGGTAGGGGTTGACGGCGGCCCCGCCGCCCGGGTGGTACTCGAAGTGGAGGTGCGGCGTGCCCGTCGCGTTCCCGGTGTCGCCGACGTAGCCGATCAGCTCGCCCGCGGAGACGCCCCTGGGCCCGCCCTCGTAGCCCTGGAGGTGGGCGTAGAAGGTCACGTCGCCGTTCGGGGCCTGCACGTACGCCTGGTTCCCGCCCAGGCTGCTCGAGGACTGGGTCATGCTGCCGGCCGTCGCCGCGTACACCGGCGTGCCGTAGGGGGCCATCATGTCCACGCCCTGATGGCTGCGGCCGCCCGAGCGGGGCGCGCCCCAGCTGTCCACGAAGGTCGAGCCCGGGACCGGGCAGGCCTGGAGGGCGCCGCCCACGACCACGTCGGTCGAGCCCGGCGCCGAGCGGCTGGCGGCCTGCGCCGCCGCTCGGGCGGCCGCCTCCTCGGCAGCCAGCTTATCCTCCAGCTTGGCCTTGATCGCCTGGGCCTCCTCGAGCTTCTCGTAGATGAGCTCCCGCTTCTCACGGAGGATCTTCGTGGTCTCGGCCTGCCGCTTCAGCAGGGCGTCGAGGTCGGCCTCGTACCTCTCGAGGCGCTCGGCGAGGACGTCGGCCCGCAGGACGAGGTCGGCGTCCTCCTGGGCGATGCGGTCGAGGAACACCATCCGATCGGAGAACTCCGAGAGCGAGTCGGAGACGAAGAGGAGGTCGAGCATCCCCGAGGCGCCCATCTTGTAGGCCTCGCTGGCGCGCTCGCCGAGGCGCGTCTGGAGGCGGTTCGCCCGCTTGGCAACGGCCTCCAGGCGCTGGCGCGTGGCCTGGATCTCGTCCTCCGTCTGGATCAGCCGGCCGCGAGCCGCTTCGTACTCCGCCGTCGCGGCCTGGGCCTCGCTCTCGACCTCCGCCAGGCGGGCCCTCGCGTCCTCCAGCTTCTCCTTCGTGTTCTGGGCGCCGACGGGTCCCGTGAGGAGGGAGGCGAGGAGGGCGCCAGCAAGCGCCACCGCCCCGATATGGGTGCTGGTCCTTCCTCGCAAACGACTCCTCCCCCTGGTCGCCGCGTCGGCCAAGGCCACGCGATACCCTATCAGCCGTCCCGGGGGGCTTCAAACAGCGAGTCAGGCAAGGGCCACGACGCCCCCTCGATGAGTTGGAACCCGCCCCCGACCTGCGACTATGATGCACGCGGAGGAGGGGGTTCCCATGGGAGGCATCTCACCGGCTCGCTGGCTTCTCGGCCTGTTCCTGGTCGCGCTGGGCGTCCTGTTCCTCCTCGACACGACCGATCTGATCGAGGCGGCGGGCTTCTGGAGCCTGGCCTGGCCCACGCTCCTCGTCTTCGTGGGCATCTCGATCCTCGTCCGCGAGCGCTGGCGGAGCATCGTGGGCCTCATCGTGCTCCTCCTGGGTCTGGGGTTCTTCGCCCAGAACGCGGGCTGGCTGGAGGAGGGCTGGATCGGCCGCTACTGGCCGATCGTGCTGATCCTGGCCGGGATCGGGGTCCTCGTGGAGGCCATGGGGTTCGTGAGACCGAGAGCGCGGTTGGCCGAGACGGGCGAGACGGGCGACGAGGGGACCTACACCGCCATCCTGAGCGGGCGGAAGTCGCGGGTCACGAGCGCGGCCTGGCGCGGGGGGAGGGCGACGGCCATCCTGGGCGGCGTGGAGCTCGACCTGCGCGATGCCGTCCCGGTGTCCGGGGGGGCGGTGCTGGACGTCACCGCGTTCATGGGGGGCGTGGACGTGACCGTCCCCAGGGGATGGCGGGTGGAGATCGCGGGCACGCCGCTCCTGGGGGGCTTCGACGACAAGACCGACGGAGGCGGGGGGCCGGAGGCGCCCCTGCTCAGGATCACGGGCACCGCCATCATGGGCGGGGTCGACATCAAGCACTGAAGGGGATGATGGACGGAGGAGGCGAGCGGCCACCGCTCCGCAGGAGCCGCACCGACCGGATCGTCGGGGGCGTGGCCGGGGGCATCGCACGCTACTTCGGGATCGACCCGATCCTGATCAGGCTCGGCTTCATCCTGCTCACGATCGCTGGGGGCTCGGGGGTCCTGATCTACCTCATCGCCTGGGTGATCATCCCCGAGGAGGAGGAGGGGGCCGAGCGGGAGCGCGCGGGGCCGGCCATGGACGCGGCCACCACCCGGCTCCTGCTGGGCGGCGCGCTGATCGCGATCGGGGGGATCCTGCTGGCCTCGCGCTTCATCCCCTACTTCTCGAGGGTGTTCTGGCCGCTCGTCCTCATCGTGGCCGGCGCGGCCGTGATCATGGGAGCGAGGCGATGACCGAGGAGCGCGGGATCCCCGTCGGCCGGCTCGTCTTCGGAGCGATCCTGC
>DASUTZ010000256.1:0-23668 GCA_036374295.1 Actinomycetota bacterium | reverse complement strand
GAGGGCGAGATGGTGGACGCGGGCGGCCGCGTCCTCGGGACGCACGCCGGGGCCCACCGCTTCACGATCGGCCAGCGCCGGGGGTTGGGCGTCTCCACAGGCGAGCGAGCCTACGTCCTGGACGTCGACGCGGGCGCGAACCGGGTCGTGGTCGGCCCCGGCGAGCTGCTCTCCAGGCGGGGACTGATCGCCGAGCGAGTGAGCTGGGTCGCCGATGCTCCGGACGGGCCCATCGAGGCCGAGGCTCAGATCCGGTACAACGGCGAGGCGGCCGCCGCCGTGGTCGAGCCGCTCCCCGGAGGCGAGGTCCGCGTGACGTTCCGGGCGCCGCAGCGGGCGATCGCGCCGGGACAGAGCGTTGTCTTCTACGCGGGCGATGAGCTGCTCGGCGGCGGCGCGATCGCCCGCTCGCTCCGCTGAGCCCGACGCCAACCCTGAGCGGGCCCCATCCGTCATTTGACTTAGGCTCGTTCGCGGGGGGGAGAATGGTGGGCATCCTCTATCCGGAAGGAGAGACATGAGATCTAGACGCCGATGGTCCGTCCCGGTCGCGCTCGTACTGGCCCTAGGGGTCGCCGCCCCGGCTCAGGCGGACGGGTTCCATACCGCGCTTCCACCCATGCTGTCCCTCACCGGTGACGCTCCACCGGGCTCTTCGGTCGTCGCGATCATCTCGAGCGGCGACACGATCGGAGACTTCACGTTCGAGGGGATCCCGGACGGGATCGGCTTGATGCCCGGAGCGCCGGGCGAAGTCGAGGTCTTCGTCTCCCACGAGCAGTCCACGGTTCCGTTCCTCGGGTTCGCCGACTTCGAGGACGCCTCGGTGTCCCAGCTCACCCTCGACACGAGCGACGCCGGCGTCTTGGAGGCGTCGGTCCCGATCGGGCCCGAGAACGGCTACATCCGCTTCTGCTCCTCGTTCATGGCGGGCCCCGCCGAGGGCTTCAAGACCTACACGTTCTTCGCCAATGAGGAGTCGAGCGACATCATCGACGTGCCGTCGGGCGCCCCGTACGGCCCGGATCCCGCCGTCGCCCCCCAGCGCCAGGCCGGCTATGCGGTCGTCCTGAACGCCGAGACCGGGGCGTTCACCCAGGTCGCCGGGATGGGACGCCACAATCACGAGAACAGCGTGGTGATCCCGGGCGGCTGGAGCCAGCGAGGGAAGGGCAAGAAGAAGGGTCGTGCCGGGAAGGGCGCTGGACCGCAGATCGCGATCCTGTCCACCGACGACACGTTCAGCCCGCCCACGTCGCAGCTCTACATGTACCTGGCCAACCGCGAGCGACACATCTGGCGGGACAAGGGGAGCCTCTGGGGGTTCCAGGCCACGGCCAAGAACGGGAGCCGCGTGAATCCCGGGAACCCCTTCAACGGGGCGAACGACTACCTGGACCTCGACCCCGGCGACGAGATCAAGGGTCGGTTCATCCGCGTGCCGAAGCGGATCGCCCGTGGGAGGACGGCGCTTCCGCCGCAGGAGGCGCTGGAGCGCTGGTCGAATCAGCACAACGTCTTCCAGTTCATCAGGCTGGAGGACCTGGCCTACGATCGCCACAACCCCCGCGTCGTGTACATCGCCGACACGGGTGCGAGCCGGGTCGTGCCCGACCCGGACACCGGCCGGATGGTGCGGGGCCCGAGCGGCACCGTGGGCGAGGCCGACAACGGCCGCATATTCAAGATGGTGATGAACAAGAGCAACCCGCGGAAGGTGAACTCCCTGACCGTGTACGCGGACGGCGACTGGGAGGGCACCGACGTCTTCGTGCCGATGCGGGCGCCCGACAACATCGACACGAGCGGGAAGTCCCTGATGGTGCAGGAGGACGCCGACGACGCGAAGGTCTGGGCCCACGACTTCGCGTCCGGATCCTGGACGCACGTGGCGACGGTGGATGATCCCGACGGGGAGTCCAGCGGGATCGTGGATGCCTCCGCGTTCTTCGGGGACGGGGCGTGGCTCCTGGACGTCCAGGCCCACGGCTCCTTCGAGTCGTCGGAGGTGATCGGCGACGTCACCTACAAGCGGGAGAACGGTCAGCTCCTGCTGATGGTGCTCCCCGGCACGACCTGATCCGGCAAGCAGCGGTGTCGGAGCGGCCCCGGCCGGGAGGCCGGGGCCGCTCCGCATTCCGATCCACAGGGTGCTACATTGCGCCATCGGGGACCGGCTCGAGTGGCCGGCAGGGAAGAGGGGGAGACGCTCGATGCGCAAGATCGCTGCCGTCCTGATGATCTCCGGGCTCGTGCTTGCGGCGTGCGGGCCCGAGGAAGAGGACGAGACGCCGGAGGCGGCTCCGACGAGCTCGCCCACGGTGGACGAGTGCGCCACCGAGAACCTCACCCTCGTGAACCCCGGCCAGCTGACGATCGGGACCGACAACCCCGCCTTCCCGCCGTGGTTCGAGGGCGGGACGCCCGAGGGATCCTCGTGGGAGATCAACGACCCCTCGACCGGCGAGGGCTTCGAGAGCGCGGTGGCCTACGCGGTGGCGGAGGAGCTGGGGTTCGGCGAGGACGAGGTGGAGTGGGTCGAGGTCCCCTTCAACCAGGCGTTCGCTCCAGGACCGAAGGACTTCGACTTCGACATCAACCAGGTCTCGTACCGGCCTCGGCGCGACGAGGCGGTGGACTTCAGCGACTCCTACTACGACGTGAACCAGGCGCTCGTGGCGGTGGCGGACACGCCGATCGCGGAGGCCAGTACGGTCGAGGAGCTGAAGCAGTACACGCTCGGAGCCCCCGTGGGGACAACGAGCTTCGAGTACATCGACCAGAACATCCAGCCCGACAGCGACCCTCGCGTCTACGACACGCTGAACGACTCGATCAGCGGCCTGGAGAACGGTCAGGTCGACGGGATCGTGGTGGACCTTCCGACCGCGTTCTTCATCGTGGCCGTCCAGCTCGACAACGGGACGATCGTGGGGCAGTTCCCGACGGTCGGGCAGCAGGAGTACTTCGGGATGGTGTTCGAGGAGGGCAACCCCCTCCGGGACTGCGTGAACCAGGCCCTGGACGCGCTCCGCGAGGACGGGACGCTGGACTCGATCCAGCAAGAGTGGCTGGCCGACAAGACCGACGCGCCGGTCCTCGAGTAGGCCTCCGGCGGAGGAGATGAGCGTCACG
Source organism: Actinomycetota bacterium (assembly GCA_036374295.1). GTDB lineage: Bacteria > Actinomycetota > UBA4738 > UBA4738 > CALAEC01 > DASUTW01. Next base: position 20,533 of record DASUTZ010000256.1, on the reverse strand, counting down.
ACCCCGCCCGGGAGCCCGGCGCCGCCGATGCCTCCCGGCGATCGTCGCTCGCGCATCCTGGGGGGAGGGCACTGGGAGGGGCGCTACAGCGTCCCGATCGCGGTCGTCAGCACCCTGATCTTCTTCACGGTGCTCGTGCTGCTCGTGATCAACTCGCCCGGGTGGCCCGAGGTCCGGCGGTCGTTCTTCAACGCCGAGATCTTCCTGGAATCGTTCCCCGACATCTCGAGGAGGTTCCTCAAGAACGTCGCGGCCTTCCTGATCGCCGAGGTCTTCATCCTCGTCCTGGCGATGTTCATCGCGGTGCTGCGGAGCCTCCCGGGGCCGGTCTTCCTCCCGATCCGTCTCCTCGCGGTCGGCTACACGGACTTGTTCCGAGGCATCCCGACGATCCTGGTGATGTACATCCTGGGGTTCGGGGCCCCCGCGCTGCAGCTCCGGATCCCCAAGGACCCCTTCTTCTGGGGGATCGTGGCCCTCGTGCTCGTGTACTCGGCCTACGTGGCGGAGGTCTACCGCGCGGGGATCGAGTCGGTGCACCCGAGCCAGGTGGCGGCGGCGCGGTCGCTCGGGCTGACCCGGTGGCAGGGTCTGCGGTTCGTCGTCCTCCCGCAGGCGGTCCGCCGCGTCGTCCCCCCGCTGCTGAACGACTTCGTCGGCCTCCAGAAGGACACGGCGCTGCTCGCGCTGATCGGGGTGCTGGAGGCGTTCCGCCAGTCCCAGGTGGACTCGGCCGGCAACTTCAACTACACGCCGTACCTGGCGACCGCGCTGCTGTTCGTCCTCATCACGATCCCGCTGGCCCGGTTCACGGACTGGATGATCGCGCGGGAGCGGCGGCGCCACCAGGCGGGGAGCGCGCTGTGACCCGGGCCTTGACCCTCGAGGGCGTCCACAAGTCCTTCGCGAAGGTCGACGTGCTCCGGGGCGTGGACCTGTCGGTGGACCAGCACGAAGTGATCGCACTGATCGGCGCCTCGGGGTCGGGCAAGTCCACGCTCCTTCGCTGTGTCAACCTCTTGGAGCCGATCGATGCCGGGCGCATCCTCCTGAGCGGCGACGAGATCACCCTCCCCAGCGTGAACGAGAACGAGGTCCGAAAGCGGATCGGGATCGTGTTCCAGGCCTTCAACCTCTTCCCTCACATGACGGTCCTGCGAAACGTCACCTTGGGACCGATCGAGGCGCTGGGGCTGTCCCGCGAGGAGGCCGAAGCGCGCGCGGAGGAGCTCCTCGCGCGCTTCGGCCTCCTCGACAAGCGCGACGAGTACCCGGACCGTCTGTCGGGGGGCCAGCAGCAGCGTGCCGCCATCGTTCGGGCCATGGCCATGCAGCCCGACCTCCTCCTCCTCGACGAGGTGACGAGCGCGCTCGACCCCGAGCTGATCGCCGAGGTGCTCGACGTGATCCGCGAGCTGGCCGAGGCGGGCATGACGATGATCCTGGCCACGCACGAGATGGGGTTCGCCAAGGACATCGCCGGCCGGGTGAGCTTCCTGGACGAGGGCGTGATCCTCGAGGAGGGTCCCCCCGACAGGATGTTCGCCGAGCCCGAGCACCCCCGCACGCGCCGGTTCCTCCAGCGGATCATCGCCGCCGGCCGGCTCTGACTATCCTGTCCCCCGATGAGCGAGGACCGCCGCGAACCCGAGGAACGACGGCGCTCGGACGTCCGGCTCCGGATCGAGGAGCTGCGCGAGCAGATCCGCCACCACCAGTACCGCTACTACGTCGAGGACGACCCCGAGGTCTCCGACGCCGAGTACGACGAGCTCGTCCGCGAGCTGGAGAAGCTGGAGACGGAGTTCCCCGAGTTCGTCACGCCCGACAGCCCGACCCAGCGCGTGGGCGGCCAGGTCTCCGAGCTCTTCGCCCCCGTCGAGCACCGTACCCCGATGCTCTCGCTCGACAACGCCTTCACCTGGGACGAGCTCAGCGAGTGGGGCCGCCGAGTGGAGCGAGCCGTGGGGCGGGCCGGGGACTTCGTCTGTGAGCTGAAGATCGACGGCGTCGCGGTGGCGCTGACCTACGAGGACGGCCGCTACATCCGCGGGGCCACGCGAGGCGACGGATACACGGGCGAGGACATCACCGCGAACATCCGGACGGTGGGGGGGGCGCCGATGCGCCTGCGCGGCGAGCACTCGGGGGTGCTCGAGGTGCGCGGCGAGGTCTACCTCCCCGTGAAGGCCTTCGAGGAGATGAATCGCGAGCTGCAGGAGGCGGGCGGGCGGGCGTTCGCCAACCCGCGGAACGCCGCGGCGGGCTCACTCCGGCAGAAGGATCCCGGCGTGACGGCTCGCAGGCCGCTGCGGCTCTGGGTCCACGGGCTCGGCTGGGCCGACGGGCGGCGGTTCTCGCGGCACTCCGAGGCGCTCGATCACCTGCGGGAGGCCGGGCTGCCCGTGAACCCCGACAACGCCGTGCTGGACAGCCTCGAGGAGGTCTTCGCCTTCTGCGAGAAGTGGCAGGAGGGGCGTCACGACGTGGACTACGAGATCGATGGCGTGGTCGTGAAGGTGGACCAGATCTCGCTCCAGGAGGAGCTGGGAGCCACCGCGAAGGCCCCGCGCTGGGCCATCGCCTACAAGTTCCCGCCCGAGGAGCGGACCACGCTCCTGCGGGGGATCTTCACGCACACGGGCCGGACGGGGAAGGTGACCCCGTTCGCCCAGCTCGAGCCCGTGTTCGTGGGCGGGGTGACGGTGACGACCGCGACCCTTCACAACGAGTCGGAGGTGGCTCGGAAGGACGTCCGGCCCGGCGACCACGTCATCGTCCGGCGCGCCGGCGACGTGATCCCCGAGGTGGTCGGGCCCGTGATGCAGAAGCGGAAGCGGGGGGCGCGGCGCTGGAAGTTCCCCAAGGAGTGCCCCTCCTGCGGGACGCCGCTCGTGCGGGAGGAAAGCGAGGCCGACTGGCGCTGCCCCAACCGCGAGGGGTGCCCGTCGCAGAACATCGAGTGGCTGTTCCACTTCGCCGGGCGGGGGGCCATGGACATCGAGCACCTCGGCTACAAGACCGGGATGGCGCTGATGGATCGCGGATGGGTGGCCGACCCGGCCGACGTGTACTTCATCACCGAGGAGCAGCTCGCGGAGCTCCCCGGGTTCAAGGAGAAGTCGATCGGGAACCTGCTGGGGGCGATCGAGGGGTCGAAGGACCGGCCGATCTGGCGCCTGCTCGTGGGGCTCAACATCCGCCACGTGGGGACGACGGTGGCCCGGATGCTGACGCGGGCTTTCCCCTCGACCGAGCGGTTGGCAGCGGCGAAGATGGAGGAGATCGAGGCGGTCGAGGGGATCGGTCCCGAGATCGCACGCAGCGTCCACGAGTGGTTCCGCCGCCCGGAGTCGAAGCGGCTGCTGAAGAAGCTGAGGAAGGCCGGCGTGCGGATGGAGGACCCCGAGCCCGGGGGACCGACCCCGGACGGGCCGCTGGCGGGGAAGCGGGTGGTGCTGACCGGCGGGCTGGAGTCCATGAGCCGGGACGAGGCAACGAAGGCGGCCGAGGCCGCGGGGGCGCGCGTGACCTCGAGCGTCTCGAAGAGCACGGACTTCGTGGTGGCGGGGACCGATCCCGGGTCGAAGTACGACAAGGCCGTCTCACTCGGGGTCGAGATCATCGACGAGGAAGAGTTCCGTAGGCGCCTCGGCCTCTGAGCCGGCGGGGGTCGAACCTAGGCGGCGGTTGCCGTCGGCGAGGATAGCCATGCGCGCGGCCAGCGCCTTCGGCCGGCCGCCACCTCACGGTTCGCTAGACTCGGCGCCATGCCGGTCGAGATCGACATCGAGCACGTGGCGCGCTTGGCGCGAGTGGGACTGACCCCCGAGGAGCTGGAGCGGTTCCGCGAGCAGCTCGGGGTCATCCTGGAGCACGCCGAACGGGTGACCGAGGTCGCGGCCGAGGCCGTCCCGCCGACCGCGCACCCGATCCCGATGGCCAACGTTTTCCGGCCCGACGAGCCGCGGGACGGCCTCGGCCGCGACGAAGCCCTGGCCAATGCGCCCGACCGGGAGGGGGACTTCTTCAAGGTTCCCCCTATCGTCGAGGAGCCCGAGTGACCGAGCTCTGCGACCTCGCCGGCCACGAGCTCGCCTCCAAGCTCCGGGCCGGCGAGGCCTCCGCGCTCGACGTCGTCGAGTCATCGCTGACGCGGATCGAGGCCACCGAGCCGAGCCTGCACGCGTTCCTGGCCCGGACCGCCGAGGCGGCCCGTGAGCAGGCCCGCGCCGTCGACGAGCGGCTGTCGGCCGGCCACGACCTACCCACAGTCGCAGGGATCCCGCTCGCCCTGAAGGACGTCCTCACCACGAAAGGCGTCACCACGACCTGCGGCTCGCGGATCCTCGAGACCTACGTCCCCCCGTACGACTCGACGGTCTGGGCACGGCTCAAGGAGGCGGGATCGGTTCTCGTCGGCAAGACCAACTGCGATGAGTTCGCGATGGGATCCTCGAACGAGAACTCCGCGTTCGGGCCGGTCCACAACCCCTGGGACCTGGAGCGCGTGCCCGGAGGGTCGTCGGGCGGGTCGGCGGCCGCGGTGGCCGCAGGACAAGCCGTCTGGGCCCTCGGCACCGACACCGGCGGCTCCGTGCGCCAGCCCGCCGCGCTCTCCGGGGTCGTCGGGATGAAGCCCACCTACGGGCGTCCCTCGCGCTACGGCCTCATCGCGTTCGCCTCGTCGCTCGACACCGTCTCGACCTTCACGCGGGACGTCCGGGACGCGGCCACGCTGCTGTCGGCCTTCGTGGGGCACGACCCGCTCGACGCCACGAGCATCCAGCGGCCCCCCGAGGACTACACGGAGGCGCTCGAAGCCGGCGTCGACGGCCTCCGGATCGGCGTCCTCAGGGACTGGCTGGGGGAGGGCGTGGAGCCCGGCGTCCGCGCCCGCGTCGAGGAGGCCATCGGCCGCCTCGAGGGCCTCGGCGCGAAGATCGGCGAGGCCACGCTGCCTCACGCCGACTACGCGCTCAGCGCCTACTACCTGATCGCTCCGGCCGAGTGCTCCTCGAACCTGGCCCGCTACGACGGCGTCCGCTACGGCCACCGGGCCGAGGGCGCCAACGTGGTCGAGATGATGATGAAGACGCGCGGCGAGGGCTTCGGGGACGAGGTCAAGCGCCGCATCATGCTCGGCACCTACGCGCTCTCGGCCGGCTACTACGAGGCCTACTACGGCCAGGCCCAGAAGGTCAGGACACTGGTCCTGCGCGACTTCGAGGTGGCCTGGCAGGAGTTCGACCTCCTGCTGTCGCCGACCTCGCCGTCGGTCGCCTTCCCGATCGGGGCAAAGGCCGACGACCCGCTCTCGATGTACCTCTCCGACGTCTACACGATCCCCGCGAACCTGGCGGGGGTCCCAGGCATCAGCGTCCCCTGCGGGCTCGACGACCAGGGGCTGCCCGTGGGTCTCCAGCTCATGGGCAAGGCACTGGACGAGGCCACCGTGCTCCGTGCGGCGTACGCGTTCGAGCAGGACCTCGGCTTCGACGCCCGGCCTCCGCTGCTCGAGGAGGTGGCCTCGTGAGCTACGAGACCGTGATCGGCCTGGAGTGCCACGTCGAGCTCTCGACCCGCACGAAGATGTTCTGCTCGTGTCGGAACGAGTTCGGGGCCGAGCCCAACACCCTCGTCTGCCCGATCTGCCTGGGCCATCCCGGCACGCTCCCCGTCCCCAACGAACGGGCGATCGAGCACACGATCACGATCGGTCTGGCGCTGGGCTCGGAGATCGCGCCGACCTCGCTCTTCCATCGGAAGAACTACTTCTATCCGGACATGCCGAAGAACTACCAGATCAGCCAGTACGACCTCCCGCTGTGCGTGGGCGGCGCGCTGGAGGTCGAGGTCGACGGCGAGACGCGACGCGTCGGGATCACGCGCGTGCACCTCGAGGAGGACACGGGGAAGACGACGCACGCCGGCGCCACGGGCCGGATCGCCGGCGCCGACTACGCGCTCGAGGACTTCAACCGGGCGGGCGTGCCGCTCGTGGAGGTCGTCTCGGAGCCCGATCTCCGCTCGCCCGAGGAGGCCCGCGCCTACCTCGTGGCGCTGCGCGGGCTGCTGCGCTCGCTCCGCGTCTCGGACGTGAAGATGGAGGAGGGCTCGCTCCGCTGCGACGCGAACATCTCGGTGAGGCCGGAGGGTCACGAAGAGCTCGGGACGAAGGTAGAGATCAAGAACATGAACTCGATCCGCAGCGTGGAGCGGGCGCTGGCCTTCGAAGCCGAGCGCCAGCGGACTGCGCTCGAGGCGGGGGAGACGCTGGTCCAGGAGACCCGTCACTGGGACGAGGATGAGGGCGCGACCTCCTCCATGCGATCGAAGGAGGAGGCGTTCGACTACCGCTACTTCCCCGACCCGGACCTCTCGCCGCTGGAGCCCGAGGCAGAGCGGGTGGACCGGCTGCGATCAGAGCTGCCGGAGCTCCCCGCGGCTCGGCGGGCCCGGCTGGAGTCCGAGCACGGCCTCCCTGCGGCCCAGGCCGCCCAGCTCGTGGACCACGACTGGGACGGGTTCCTGGGGGAGGCGGTGGGCGAGGGTGCCGATGCGCGGGCGACTGCCAACTGGATGACGGGGGACCTGGCCGCTCTGCTGAACGAGGCGGGCGTCGAGCTGTCGCAGTCGAAGGTGACCCCGAAGCATCTCGCGGACCTCGTCCGCCTCGTGGACGACGAAACGATCTCGAGCGCCGGCGCCAAGCAGGTGCTGGCCGAGATGTTCGCCTCCGGGGCGGACGCTGAGGTGGTCGTCGAGGAGCGGGGTTTGGCCCAGATCTCCGACGAGTCCGCGCTCGGGGCGATCGTGGACGAGGTGATCGCCGACAACCCTGGCCCCGCCGAGCAGTTCCGCGGCGGAAAGGAGGGCGTGATCGGCTTCCTCGTCGGGCAGGTGATGCAGCGCTCCAAGGGCGCCGCCAACCCCCAGGAGGCCCAGCGCCTCCTCCGCGAACGGCTTCGCGGATAGTCGCAGGGCCCGCGCACTAGACTCGGCTCGATGGACGAGCTCGTGCGGCGGATCTGGGATCGGGACCACACCCTCTGGAAGCCGCAACCGACGGAGATCGTCGACCGTCTCGGATGGCTCACGATCGCCGATGCGATGCGGCCGCGGATCAGGGAGCTGGAACGGTTCGCCGATCGTGTCTCCGTAGACGGCTTCGACGTCGCCCTGCTCCTGGGGATGGGCGGTTCCAGCCTGGCCCCGGAGGTGTTCTCGAGAACATTCGGAAACGGTGGAACCCGCGTCGAGGTCCTGGACACGACGCACCCCGCGGCGGTGGCCGCGGCCGAGGCCCATCTCGATCTCGAGCGGACGCTCTTCCTCGTGGCGTCGAAGTCGGGGACCACAATCGAGACTCGCTCGCACCTCGACCGGTTCTGGCACCTCACGGGGGGCGACGGGCGCCGGTTCGTGGCGATCACCGACCCGGGCACGCCGCTGGAAGAGCTGGCGCGCGAGCGCGGGTTCCGCTCCGTCTTCCTGGCGCCCCCCGATGTCGGCGGTCGCTATTCCGCGATGTCGGTGTTCGGGCTCGTCCCCGCGGCGCTCGTCCGCGCGCCGCTGGAGCGGCTGCTGGACGGCGCCGTCGAGATGGCGGAGGCCTGCCGGCGCGAGGAGGGCAACCCGGGCTTCGCGCTCGGCGAGGCGATCGGGGGCGCGGCCCGCGTGGGGGCCGACAAGCTGACGTTCGTGCTGCCGGAGGTGATTGCCTCGTTCGGTGACTGGATCGAGCAGCTCGTCGCTGAATCCACGGGGAAGAAGGGCACGGGGATCGTCCCCGTGGTAGGCGAGGACGTTGGCCCGCCCGAGGTGTACGGCGACGACCGCTTCTTCGTGGCCTACGGTGAGGATCCCCCGGACCTGGGGATCCGGGTCGACGACGGCGCGCGGGAGTCGCTTGGCGCGGAGATGTTCCGGTGGGAGTTCGCCACCGCCGTGGCGGGGCATCTGCTCCGCGTGAACCCGTTCGACCAGCCGGACGTGGCGGCGGCGAAGAAGGCCACCTCGGCCGCGCTGGAGGAGGGGTACGAGGATCCGGGGTTCGATGACCTCGGGCCGCTGCTGGAGAGGGTGCGACCGGGCGGCTACCTGGCGATCCAGGCGTTCCTGCAGCCGAGCGAGGAGACGAGGGAGGCGCTGCAGCGGGCCAGGATCGCCCTGCGAGACCGGCTGAAGGTGGCCACCACGCTCGGGTTCGGGCCCCGGTTCCTGCACTCGACCGGCCAGCTGCACAAGGGTGGGCCGGACACGGTCGTGTGCGTCCAGGTCGTGGATGAGGAGCGGGACGTGGACGTGGAGATCCCGGGAAGGCCGTACACGTTCGGGAAGCTCATCGACGCGCAGGCTCTGGGAGATCTGCGCGCGCTGCGCGCCGCTGGGCGGCGCGCAGCGCGCGTCACCCTCGATACCCTGACCAAGGAGGCGAGCTGATGCGGATTGGGATGGTGGGCCTCGGCCGGATGGGCGGGAACATGAGGGACCGCCTGCGGGGCACGGGGCACGAGGTCCTTGGGTACGAGCGGAAGGAGGGTCACCGCGACGTGGCCTCGTACGAGGAGCTCGTCGAACGGCTGGAGCCTCCACGGATCGCCTGGTCGATGGTCCCCGCCGGCGCCGCCACCGAGGCGGTGGTCGGCGAGCTCGCCGGCCTCCTCTCCGAGGGAGACCTCATCGTGGACGGCGCCAACTCGCACTTCCGGGACTCGATGCGTCGGGCCGGCGAGCTCGCCGACCGCGGCATCGCCTACGTCGACGCGGGCGTCTCCGGCGGAGTCTGGGGCCTCGAGGGCGGCTACGGGCTGATGGTCGGCGGTCCCGACGAGGCCGTCGGTCGCGTCGCGCCGATCCTCGACGCGCTCGCGACCGACGGCCACTGGGTCCACGTGGGCCCCTCGGGATCGGGTCACTTCACGAAGATGATCCACAACGGGATCGAGTACGGGGTGATGCAGGCCTACGCCGAGGGGCTCGAGATCCTCCATCGCTCCGAGGATTTCCCCGACATCGACCTGCACGCGGTGGCCGAGGCCTGGCGCCACGGCACGGTGATCCGCTCGTGGCTGCTCGACCTGATCGTGGCCGCTCTCGAGCGCGACCCCGAGCTCTTGGAGCTGGCCGCCTGGGTGGACGACTCCGGATTCGGGCGGGGAACGGTGGCCCAGGCGATCGAGGAGGCCGTCCCGGCCCCGGCGATCGCGGCCGCCCTGTTCTCCCGCTTCGCGAGCCGCGACGACAACTCCTTCGCAATGCGGGTGGTGGCCGCGCTCCGCCGCGAGTTCGGCGGCCACGCCGTCCAGCCCCCCGACTGAGCGAGCGAGTTGACCGCGCGGGGGGACCGCGCACAGAATCGTGGCCCCGGCACGAGGAGGACCGATGGCCGACGAGCCGACCCAGTTCCTGCTTCAGTCCGACGACCTGCCGACCGCCTGGTACAACATCATGGCCGACGTCCCCGGCGAGCCGCTCCCGCCGCTCCACCCGGGGACGAAGGAGCCCGTCGGCCCCGACGCCTTCACCGCGATCTTCCCCATGTCGCTCATCGAGCAGGAGGTCTCCGCCGAGCGGTGGATCGACATCCCCGGGCCCGTCCTCGACGTCTACCGGCTGTGGAGGCCCACACCCATGTATCGGGCCCGCCGCCTGGAGCAGGCCCTCGACACTCCCGCCCGCATCTACTTCAAGTACGAGGGCACCTCGCCCGTCGGCTCCCACAAGCCCAACACCGCGGTGGCTCAGGCCTACTACAACAGGGAGGACGGCACGAAGCTCCTCACGACCGAGACCGGCGCGGGGCAGTGGGGCTCGGCCCTGGCCATGGCCGCGAGGTTCTTCGGCCTCGAGTGCCTGGTCTTCATGGTGAAGGCCTCCTACGAGCAGAAGCCCTACCGCCGGGTGCTGATGGAGACCTTCGGGGCCGAGGTCCGCCCCTCGCCCACCTCCACTACCGAGGCGGGGAAGAAGGTGCTGGCCGAGCACCCCGACTCCACCGGCTCGTTGGGCATCGCCATCAGCGAGGCGATCGAGGCGGCCGTCCAGGACGAGACGACGAAGTACTCGATCGGCTCGGCGCTCAACCATGTGCTGCTGCACCAGACGGTGATCGGTCTGGAGGCCAAGCAGCAGATCGAGATGGCGGGGGAGCGGCCCGATGTGATCATCGGCTGCGTGGGTGGGGGCTCGAACTACGCGGGGTTCAGCTACCCGTTCATGGCCGACAAGCTGGCCGGGATGCTGGACGCTCGCTTCCTGGCCACGGAGCCAGCCGCGTGCCCCACCCTCACCCGAGGTGAGTACCGGTACGACTTCGCCGACACGGGGGAGATGACGCCGCTCGTCCCGATGTACACGCTGGGCCACACGTTCGTCCCGGCGCCCGTGCACGCGGGCGGCCTCCGGTACCACGGCGACGCGCCCTCGCTCTCCGCGCTCGTGCGGGCGGGCCTCATGGAGGCGAAGGCCTACACGCAGAACCCGGTGTTCGAGGCGGCCACGCAGTTCACCCACGCCCAGGGGATCCTCCCGGGGCCCGAGCCGGCCCACGCGATCCGGGCGGTGATCGACGAGGCGCTCGAGGCGCGCGAGGCGGGGGAGGAGCGCGTGATCCTCTTCAACCTCTCCGGGCACGGGTTCTTCGACCTCCAGGCCTACGACGACTACCTGAACGGCCGCCTGCCGGAGCACGAGCTGGACGAGGAGGACCTGGCGCGGGGAATGGCCGAGGTTCCGGACGTCCCGGTCCCTGGGTAGGAGCCGGGCGACCGCATCCGATACCCTGGAGGGCCGATGGCCAAGGCCGACCTGAACCCGTCAGACCTGCTCGACCTGGAGCACCTGCTCTCCGACGAGGAGCGCGCGGTGCAGGAGACCGTACGCGAGTGGGTGGGCGACCGCGTCCTCCCCGAGATCGCCGACTGGTTCGAGGCGGGCGAGATCCCCTCGCGCGATCTGGCCAAAGAGCTCGGTGCGATGGGCCTCCTGGGGATGCACCTCGAGGGCTACGGCACGGCCGGCGCCTCCGCCGTGATGTACGGCCTGGCGTGCCTGGAGCTCGAGGCCGGCGACAGCGGCATCCGCTCGCTCGTGTCGGTCCAGGGCTCGTTGGCGATGTTCCCGATCTGGAGGTTCGGGTCCGAGGAGCAGAAGCAGGAGTGGCTGCCGAAGATGGCGGCGGGCGAGGCGATCGGCTGCTTCGGGCTCACCGAGCCCGACTTCGGGTCGAACCCGGCCGGGATGCGGACCTCCGCCAAGAAGGACGGCTCCGACTGGGTCCTCAACGGCACGAAGATGTGGATCACGAGCGGCGGGGTGGCCGACGTGGCGATCGTCTGGGCCCGGACCGACGACGGGGTGCGCGGGTTCATCGTCCCCACCGACACGGCGGGCTTCACCACGAACGACATCCACAAGAAGATCTCGCTGCGGGCCTCGGTGACGAGCGAGCTGATCCTGGAGAACGTGCGCCTGCCCGAGGACGCGGTCCTCCCCGAGGTCACCGGCATGAAGGGGCCGCTGTCCTGCCTCAACGAGGCCCGCTACGGGATCGTCTGGGGCTCGATGGGGGCGGCGCGCGCCTGCTTCGAGAGTGCGCTGGAGTACTCGAAGACCCGGGTGCAGTTCGACAGGCCGATCGGCGGCTTCCAGCTGACCCAGAGGAAGCTCGTGGACATGGCGGTGGAGCTGCACAAGGGGCTTCTGCTGGCGCTCCACCTCGGGCGGATGAAGGACGAGAAGCGGGCCCGGCCCGAGCACATCAGCTTCGGGAAGCTCAACAACGTGCGCGAAGCGATCGAGATCTGCCGCGAGGCCCGCGGGATCCTCGGGGCCAGCGGGGTGACGCTGGAGTACCCGGTGATCCGCCACATGAACAACCTGGAGTCGGTCCTCACCTACGAGGGCACGAACGAGGTCCACACGCTGATCCTGGGGAAGGTTCTCACCGGCCTCGACGCCTTCCAGTAGGGAGCCCCCTCTGGAACCGAGTGTTGTATGCTACACCTATGCTGACCGTTCCTGAGGCGGCCGCCCGCACGGGCCGATCCGCCGAGACGATCCGTCGATGGATCCGTGCGGGGAAGCTCCGCGCCCGCAAGGTGGGCACACAGCACGTGATCGAGGAAGAGGACCTCGACGAGCTCATCGACGCGGAGACGCTCCCGTTGCCGGCTGAGTGGCGTCGAACCGCGACCGGCGAGCCGATGCCGGATTGGGTGACCCTGATCCGACGGGATCGAGCGGGGCACTGAGTGCTCGTCATCGACTCGAGCGTCGCGGTCCATACTGCCTCATCTGCGACGCTCGGGCCCCTCGACGGTGAGCGTCTGGTGGCCCCACCCCTCCTCTGGTCGGAGGTGGCCTCCGCGTTGCGTGGCGCGGTCTGGCGGGGGAGCATCTCAGCGAGTCTCGGGGCGAAGAGCCTGGCTCGCTTCCTCGACATGCCGATCGAACGTCGAGCGCCCCGCAGGTTGTACGAGGAGGCGTGGCGAACGGCCGAGAAGCTCGGGTGGGCGAAGACCTACGATGCCGAATACGTTGCCCTGGCGAGGATCCTGTCGTGTCGCCTCGTGACCGTGGATGCGAGGCTGCGAAGGGGCGGATCGAGGGTCGCCGAGATCATCGGACCGGAGGAGCTGTGAAGGCGAGGGGGAGCGGTTGAGCCCGTTCCGGGGGTCGGCGGGGTTCACTGAGCGCTGGGAGCACCTCGACGTCGGTCTCGAGGACGGCGTGTGCACGGTCACGTTCTCGCGCCCGGACCGGCTCAACGCGCTGACCTTCGACGCATACGCGGACCTGCGCGACCTGCTCTCGGAGCTGCCCCACAGCGAGGATGCCCGCGTGGTCCTGATCACCGGCGAGGGCCGCGGCTTCTGCTCGGGCGGCGACGTGCACGACATCATCGGAGCCCTCCAGGAGATGGACCCGCGCGGGCTCCTCGACTTCACCCGGATGACCGGGACCGTGGTCCAGCGGATGCGGGAGTGCCCCCTGCCGATCGTGGCGGCGATCAACGGGGTGGCGGCGGGCGCGGGCGCGGTGATCGCGCTCGCGTCGGACCTGCGGATCGCTGCGCGCTCCGCCTCGTTCAGGTTCCTCTTCACGCAGGTCGGGTTGGCGGGCGCGGACATGGGCTCCGCGTACCTTCTCCCCAGGCTGATCGGGACCGCCCGCGCCACGGAGCTGCTGCTGCTGGGCGAGGGGGTGGATGCCGAGCGCGCGCTGGAGATCGGGCTGGTCACACAGCTGGTCGAGGACGAGGAGCTGGCCAGGGCCGCGGGCGACCTGGCGCGAAGGCTGGCGTCGGGCCCGGCGCTGGCCCACGAGACCACGAAGATGCTGCTGACGCGAGAGCAGGACATGGGCCTCGGCCCGTCGATCGAGCTCGAGGCCTTCGCCCAGGCCCTGCTGATGAAGAGCGAGGATCACGCCGAGTTCTACCGGGCGTTCCTGGAGGGCCGGGACCCGAGGTGGAGCGGCCGATGACCGAGCTGTTCAACCCATCGGAGCTCCCGAGGCCGAGCGGCTTCTCCCACGCCGCGGCCGCGTCGGGACGCTCGGTGTTCGTGGCCGGGCAGATCGGGGAGGGGTCGGGCGAGGAGGTCCCCGAGGGGATCGCGGAACAGATGGACCTGGCGTGCGCCAACGTGGTGAAGGCCCTTCGAGCGGCCGGCGCCGAGCCCGAGCAGGTGGTCTGGATGCAGATCTTCACCACCGACGTGGCGGCCTACCGCGAGGCGTCGCGGGAGATCGGGGAGGCGTACCGGAAGCACTTCGGCAAGCACTTCCCCGCGATGGCGCTCGTCGAGGTGTCGGGGCTGTTCGAGCCGGCCGCGCTCGTGGAGCTGACGGCCGTGGCGGTCGTCCCGGACGGCTAGTCCCGGTAGAGCTCGCGGGCCACGACCTCGCGCTGGATCTCGCTCGTTCCCTCGTAGATCCTCGGGGATCGCACCTCGCGGTACAGGCGCTCCAGCGGATGCCCGCGCACGAGCCCGCGGGCGCCGTGGATCTGGATCGAGGCGTCGACGACCGCCTGTGCCGTCTCGGTGGCGAACAGCTTCGCCATCGCGCTGGCCTTCGTGACGCGCTCTCCTCGGTCGTAGGCGCTCGCCGCCGCGTAGACGAGCAGACGCGCGGCCTCGACCCGCGTGGCCATCTCGCCCAGCTGTTGGGACACGGCCTGGTGCTCCCGGAGCGGCTTCCCCATGGACGTCCGCTCGCCCGCGTACGCCACCGCCATGTCCAGCGCCGCCTGGGCCATCCCCACCGCGAACGCGCCGACGCTGGGGCGGAAGAGGTCCAGCGTGCGCATCGCCACGCGGAAGCCCCGATCGAGCTCCCCCAGGAGATCCTTGGGGCCGACCCGGACGCCGTCGAGGCGCAGGTGCCCGATCGCGTGCGGCGCGACGAGCTCGACGTGCTCCCCCGAAAGTCCTTCCGCGTCGCCGGGGACGACGAACGCGCTCACGCCCCGGGCCCCCGCGTCCGCCGTGGTCCGCGCGAACAGCGTGTACACGTCGGCGTCGGGGGCGTTCGAGATGAAAGCCTTCTCGCCGGTGAGCCGCCAGCCGTCCCCATCGGAGTCGGCGCGGAGCTGCAGCGCGGCCGCGTCGCTCCCGCCTGCGGGCTCGGTCAGTGCGAAGGCCGCCACCGCCTCGCCCGAGCGCACCCGAGGGATCCAGCGCTCCACGATCTCCGCCTGCCCCGATTGGAGGAGGGGATAGGCCCCGAGGCCCTGGAGCGCCATCGCCGTCTCCGCCTCGGGCGACTCCATCGCCACGGCCTCGCGCAGGAGGCAGAGCGTCATCGCGGAGACCTCGCCGTCCTCCGGGAACATGTGGGGGAGAAGTCCGTGCTCGGCGAGCGCTCTGAGCAGCGGCCGGTTCACGCGCCCGGGCTCGTCCTCGATCCCCGCCAGGCGGTCGCCCGCGATCCCGCGCGCTTCCTCGATCAGCCGCCGCTGCTCGTCGGTCAGCGCGAACGCGTCCATCTCGCGCACTCTACCGGCTGGCACGGGCTCCACGGAACCGGGCCTCGGCCCGGGTACGATCGACGGGACATGGGCCCGAGGGGAGGGACCGGGGAGCGTCGGCCCCTGGTTCCCCTGGATGCCTACGGCCGGGTCCTGGCGGCGGTCCTGCTGGCGGTTGGGTGGACGATCGCCTCTCCCGAGGCAGCGTGGTCCCGCGCCGTCACCGTTGCGCTGTTCGCGGGAACCGTCTTCGTCGCGTTCCGCGCTTCGGGCGTTCGGGGGCCGGTGGCGGGAGGGGTCCTCGTGGCCCTGGGCGTGGCGGTGGTCGCGGCTGTTCTGTGGGAGGCGGCCGGTGAGCCGGCCGTGACCGTCGTGGTCGGCCTCGCCCTCGTGCTGGCCTCGCTTGGAGCGATCGTCCGCCGGCTGGCTGCGCATCCCGTCGTGACCACGAGCACCGTGGCGGGCGCGCTGACCGTCTACCTCCTCGTGGGGATGCTGTTCACGTTCCTCTTCGCCACGATCGACCTCGCGGTGGAGGAGCCGATCCTTCGAGGCGTCGGGGTGGCTCGCCTCGGCGACTTCCTCTACCACTCGTTCATCACGCTCACGACCGTGGGGTACGGGGACGTGGCGCCTGGAACCGACGCGATGCGGGCCATCTCCGTCCTGGAGGCCCTGATCGGACAGCTCTACCTCGTCACGATCGTGGCGGTCACCGTGGCGAGGATGGGGACCAGGCGCCGAGGGCCCGAGGAGGATCGCTCCGTCAGTTGAAGCCCTGCGCGTCCTGCTTCAGAGCGGTGTCGATGCTGGCCGCAGACGCCACCGCAAGCATCCGGAACGGCCCTGCCACCGACTCGTCGATCTCGACCATGTAGTTGTCGGCCGTGGTCAGCGCCTCGATCCCCAGGCCCTTCCACTTCTTGGTCACGCGCCCCACGGGGACCCCGGCAGCGTCGAGGATCTGGAAGTCCCACGAGATCAGGTTCTCGGCCTGGAACGTGCCGAGGTGCTCGCCGGCCTGCCCGAGGAGCCGGAACCGCTTCTTGCCTACGACGTTCTCCTGCTCGATCGAGCCCACGGGCATGCCCGCGCCGTCGCTCACCAGGAATCTCGACTTCAGGAACTTCGCTGGGCGCCTGAGCTCGACGAGCTTGGTGCCGTCGGCGTCGTAGATCGCGTAGGTGTGGGTCAGGAACTGGTCGAGCGAGGAGACGAAGCGGAGTACTTTCCTGGCCGTCGACTGGCCCTCCTGCCGGATCACGCCGATCTCCTGGCCCTCCTCGTCGAGGATCCGGTACTCGTTCGTGAGCTCCACCAGCTTCGCCTTCTGGTGGACGAACATGCGCGATCGCTCGAGCAGCGACATGGACACCTCCCCTCGGTGAGGAAGCGTACCCCACGGTCGCGCGGCGGGCGGGCCCCTCGGTAGGATGTCGCCGATCGACCGGGGAGGGTGCAGATGGACACGCCGTACTGGAACCCCCGTCACGAGACCATGCCCCGAGGGGAGCTGGAGGCGCTCCAGGTGCGGAAGCTCCGGAACCTCGTGGAGTGGGCGAGCGCCCAGGTCCCCTTCCACGCCAAGCGGCTCTCCGACGCGCGGGTGACCGCCGACTCGATCCAGAGCCTCGAGGACCTTCGCCGCATCCCGTTCTTCACCCGCGACGAGTGGATGCAGGGCCAGCTCGACCAGCCGCCGTTCGGTCCGATCCTCTCGGCGCCGGAGGACGCCGCGATCCGCTACCACATGACCTCCGGGACCACCGGCCGCACGCCCATCCGCGTCCTCGACTCGATGAAGGACTGGGAGTGGATCGCGGAGATGTGGTGCTACGGGCTGTGGGGCTTCGGGGTGCGGCCCACCGACCGCATGTTCGTGGCGTTCGGGTACGCGACGTTCATCGGGTTCTGGGGCCTCCACTACGCGGGGGAGAAGATGGGCTGCCTGACCCTGCCGGGAGGCGCGATGACCACCGAGCAGCGGGTCCGGACGATCGAGGAGATGGGGGCCACCGTGGTCGCCTCCACCCCGACCTACGCGCTGCGGATGGCCCAGGAGGCCCGGGCGCTGGGGATCGACCTGGCGAGCGGGCCGGTCCAGCGGCTGATCCTCTCGGGGGAGCCCGCCGGCTCGATCCCCGCCACCAAGAAGCTGATCGAGGAGCAGTGGGGTGCGAAAGCCGGCGACACCGCGGGGATGACCGAGCTGGGCACGATCATGATCTTCGAGTGCGAGGCCCAGCCGGGCGGGACCCACATCATCGAGGACCACTACATCGAGGAGGTCATCGACCCGCAGACCGGCGAGCCCGTGGACTACGGTGAGCAGGGCGAGCGGGTCGTGACGTCGTTCGGCCGGGGATTCATCCCGGTGCTCCGGTACCGGACGCGGGACCTCGTGGTGAAGGTGCCGGGCGGGGGATGCGTCTGCGGCCGCACCTTCGACATCTACGACGGCGGCATCCGGGGGCGCGTGGACGACATGAAGCTCGTCCGGGGGACGAACGTCTACCCGCGCGCGGTCGAGGCGATCGTCCGCGAGATCCCCGAGATCGACGAGTTCCAGATCCACCTCTACACCGTGGAGGGGATCCGGGACGAGATCGAGGTCCTGGTGGAGATCCCCGATGAGGGGGCCGATGTGGACGGGATCTTGGCCAGGCTGGGGAAGGAGCTGGCCGACGCGCACGAGTCGCTGCGGTTCGGCGTGAAGCGGGCGGAGACGGGGTCCCTGCCTCGGTTCGAGCTGAAGGCCAAGAGGCTCGTGGACGAGCGAGAGGTGATCGGCGGCGAGGGGGAGAAGCGTGGCTGACATGGGCGAGGCCCAGCGCGAGCTGGCCGAGATCTACGAGCGGCTGAAGTCGCTGCTGGCCGAGCGGGGGGACGAGCTCGCGCCCTACGAGGAGCGGAACGCGCTGAAGGCGCTGGCCGCGCTGTGGCAGGTGGCGAACGGGCTCGACCTCGACCCCGGCCAGCTCTACGACCTGGGCGCCTGACCCTTCGGCACGGCTCGCCAGGCGTGCGCGCCGACGAGCGCGACCGCCAGCGTCACCGTGAGGTTCCCCACGAGCGCGCCGATCGATCCCGCGATCAGGGCGACGACGAGGCTCGCGCCGCGCAGGTCCGCCACCAGGAGGGCGTGGCGGAGGCCGGCCAGCGCCAGGAGCGCGGCCAGCGCCCACACGGGGAGCAGGCCCAGGATGGCCGGGGCCTGCGGCGCGAAGAAGAGCCCCAGAGCGAGGAGCGCTCCCCCGAGAAGGAGGTTCATCCGGGCGGTCCGCGCGCCGAGGCGGACGTGCGCGGTGAGGCCTCCGGCGCCGTGGCACATGGGCATCCCGCCGATCAGGCCGGCCAGGACGTTCCCCAGGCCGCAGGAGAGGCAGACGCGCGAGGGGGTGACCCTCTCGGCTCTCGGCCCGAAGTACTCGTGGGCGAGGTCGTCCACGGCCACCACCGCGTTCCCGAACGTGAGCGGGAGCTGGGGGATCACGAGGAGGACGAGCGCCTCCCCGAACGCGCCTGCGGAGGGGAGGGAGAGCGAGGGCAAGTGGAGCGAGGGCGCCGCGAGCTCGGGCCCGGCCGCGAGCCAGGCAGCCAGCGCGCCCGCCGCCAGGATCCCCAGGGCCACCTCGTAGCGGCCGGCCCGGGCCGCCAGCCACAGCCCTCCGAAGGCCGCGACGGCCAGCAGGACGGGCCAGGGTGAGGGCGGGGTTCCTCGGAACACCGCCGGGGGGTCGAGGACGAGGCGCGCCGAGGCCACGACCAGGAGCATCCCGACCCCGACCTGCAGCGCACGGACCACGGGTTTCGTGAACACGCGGGCCACGCGGTCGGCGATCCCGCGGACCGAGAGCAGGAGCAGCACGAGGGCGATCTCCAGGCCCGCCGCGTGGATCACCTCGGGGGCCACCCTCGAGGCGACCGCCACCGCGGCCAGGGCTTTGAGGGGCTGGACGGGGAAGGGGATCCGGAAGGCGACGCCGGCGGCGAGCACGAGGACCCCGGCCCCGATCAGCACAGCCCCGGCATCGAGGCCGTTCACGAGGATCAGGGCCGCGGCCAGCGGGACGAGCACGCCGAGGTCGGCGAGACTCCCCGCCGCGTCGCCCACGAGGCGCCGGTCCATGGGCCCGAGTCTGGCACGGGGCCGGACGGCGCGCGTCGCGGGCTCCCTGCCTATCATGAGCCCGATGGGATATCGGGCCGCGGTCCTGACCGTGAGCGACGGCGTCTCCCGAGGCGTCCGGGAGGACGCCTCGGGAGACGCCGTCGAGGCGCTGCTGCGCGAGGCGGGCTACGCGGTGCGCCGCGGCGTCGTGCCCGACCAGCGGGCGGCGATCGAAGGCGCCCTCCGCGAGATGTGTGCCGCCGCGGACCTCGTGGTGACGAGCGGGGGCACCGGCCTCGGGCCACGCGACGCGACGCCGGAGGCCACCCGCGCCGTGATCGAGCGGGAGGTCCCGGGTTTGGCCGAGGCGATGCGCGCGGCGGGCCGGGCCTCGACGCCGATGGCGGACCTGTCCCGCGGGCTGGTCGGGTCCCTGAGGTCCTCGCTGATCGTGAACCTCCCGGGGAGCCCCGCCGGGGCGGTGGAGGGCCTCGAGGCCGTGCTGCCGGCCCTCCCGCACGCCCTCGATCTCCTCGCGGGCCGGACGGAGCACGAGTCCAGCGGCACGAGGCGGGGCCGATGAGGGTCCGGGTCCTGCTGTTCGGCGCCCTGCGGGAGCGGGTCGGGTCCGGGGAGGCCATGCTCGAGCTCCCGGACGGCTCCACGGGCGGCGACGTCCTCCGCGCCGTGGCCGAGCGGCACCCCGATGCCGCGCCGATCCTGGACAGCGTGTCCGTGGCCGTGAACCTGGAGGTCGTGCCGCCCGAGCGGGAGGTCGGCTCTTCGGACGAGGTGGCGCTCCTGCCCCCCGTGGCGGGCGGGGGCGGGCTCCTGGTCGGTATCCGGGAGGAGCCCTCGGTCGAGGAGGCGCTGGCCGCGGCGGCAGGCGATGAGGCCGGAGCCACCGCGCTCTTCCTGGGAACGGTGCGGGACCATTCCGAGGCGGGAGCGGTGGAGGGCCTCGAGTACTCGGCCTACGAGGAGATGGCGGAGCGCGTGATGCGGGGCGTGGCGGAGGAGGCCCGCGAGAAGTGGGGGCTGGCCGGCGTGGCGATCCTCCACGCCGTCGGCGACCTGGGCGTGGGGCGCCCCACGATCGTGGCGGCCTGCTCGTCGGCGCACCGGGAGGAGGCCTTCGAGGCCTGCCGCTTCCTCGTGGAGCAGGTGAAGAGCCGGCTGCCCGTATGGAAGAAGGAGCGAGGGCCCTGGGGCGAGCGGTGGGTGAACCTGTGATGGGGCACGCGCACGCCCACGACGACGATCGGGTCCTGCGGGGCGTGGAGGAGGTGCGGTCGCGGATCCTCTCGTCGGTGGAGCCCCTCCCACCCGTGGAGCTCCCCCTCCGTGAGGCCGCCGGGCTCGTCCTGGCGGAGGACGTCCGGGCGGCCTTCGACCTGCCGCCGTTCGCCTCGTCGGCGATGGACGGGTTCGCGGTGCGCGCCGCC
>DASUTZ010000255.1:0-2922 GCA_036374295.1 Actinomycetota bacterium | reverse complement strand
CCGCGGCCGCCGCCGCCGACCTCGACGAGGAGGGGCGGACGGCGGCGGTCTCGGCCGTCCTCACGACCCTGATGGAGCGCCTCCCCAGGGCTCACCGCGAGCACCTCATGAGCCACCTCCCCGAGGACGTGCGCTCGCTCGCGCATCACCCTCGGGCTCCCGGGGAGGCGGCGACCTCGATCCGCACGCAGCGGGAGTTCGCGGAGGCGGTGGAGGAGCTGGCACGCCTCGACGGGGCCGAGGGCATCACGGGGCCGGTCCGGGCGCTCGTGGTGTCCGGGGCCGTCCTGACGGCGCTGCGAGCGCTGATCCCCGAGGAAGCGCACGACGTGGCCGCGGTGCTTCCGGGGGAGCTTCGCGATCTGTGGGAGGCCGCCTAGGTCAGGGCTGGTCGCCCGGCGTTCCGGTGTGGCGGGCCAGGTAGGCAGCCGCCTCGGCGCGCCTCGCCACCTCGAGCTTGGACAGGATGCTCGAGACGTAGTTCTTCACGGTCTTCTCGGCCAGCCCGAGGTCCTCGCCGATCTCGCGGTTCGTCTTGCCGTCGGCGACCTGGGTGAGGATCCGCTCCTCCTGGGGGGAGAGACGGGCCAGCTTCTCGTCCTTCATCAGGTGCTTGCCCTTGCGCAGCCGCTCCAGGACCGGGCCGGTGACGGCCGGATCGAGGAGCGAGTGGCCCTCGGCGACCTGCCGGATCGAGCTGAGGAGGTCGCCGCCGCGAACCTGCTTCAGCACGTACCCGGAGGCTCCGGCCATGATCGAGGCGAAGAGGGCCTCGTCGTCGGCGAACGAGGTCAGCATCACGACCTTCGTCTCGGGCCGCCGAGCGCGGATCTCGCGGCACGCCTCGATGCCGCTCCCGTCCACGAGGCGGACATCCATGATCACGACGTCGGGGCGGGTGTTCTCGGCGAGCTCCACCGACTCGGACACCCCGGAGGCCTCGCCCGCGACGACCACGTCGTCCGCCGCCTCCAGCAGCGACCGCACGCCCTGACGGACGACCTCGTGGTCGTCGACGATCATCACGCGGATCGGCTGGCTGGCCATCGCCGCCAATGTTCTCACAGGGGGAGGGTGATGCGTACGGTGGTGCCTCCCTCGTCGGAGATGATCTGAAGACGCCCTCCGAGCGAGTCAGCGCGGTGGAGCAGGTTCCCCAGGCCCTGACCGCGCCCTTCGACGTGGGCCGGGTCGAACCCACTCCCATCGTCCGCGACCTCCAGGATCGCGTCCTGCCCCTCCTGCCGGAGGCTGACCCGCACCGTCTCTCCTCCCGAGTGCCGGACGGCGTTGGAGATCGCCTCCCGAGCGGCCTGGAGGACCTCCGTCTCCCTGCCCACGAGGCGCGCCGCCACGTCGCGATCGATCGAGGCGATCACCGTGAGCCCGGTGCTCTCGTCGAAGCTCTTCGTCAGCTCCTCGAGCGAGATCGCCAGCTGCCGGTCGGCGAGCGCGCCGGGCCGGAGCCCGAAGATGTAGTTGCGAAGGTCCCGGATCGCGCCGTCCACCGCGTCCACGGCGTGGTTCAGGCGCTCGCTCGTCTCGGGGTCCTCGGCCATCCCGGCCGTGGCCTGGAGCGACATGCCGACAGCGAACAGCGACTGGATGACCCCGTCGTGGAGCTCCTGGGCGATCCGCTCCCGATCCTCCAGGACGGCCAGCCGCTGGAGCTCCTCCCGGAACCGGGCGTACTCGAGGGCGACCGCTGCCTGGGCCGCGAACATCCGGACGACATCCGCGTCGTCCCGGTCGAACGACCGTCCGCCCAGGAGGTTCGCCACCAGCAGCGTCCCGAAGCGACGATCCCCGACCGAGAGGGGCAGGTAGATCCCGGGTCCGATCCGGCCGATCCGCACCACCGGCTGGCCCTTCCTGGGGTCCTCGGAGAGGTCGGGGATCAAGAGGGG
This sequence comes from Actinomycetota bacterium, assembly GCA_036374295.1. Classification (GTDB taxonomy): domain Bacteria; phylum Actinomycetota; class UBA4738; order UBA4738; family CALAEC01; genus DASUTW01. The sequence goes on along the minus strand of DASUTZ010000255.1, from coordinate 1,015 downwards.
CCGGCCGGTGCGCATCACCTCCTCGGCGATGGAGCCCTCGGCCTCGTACTCCTCGCCTTCGAGCTGGTCGGCGAGCTCGCCAACCACCACGCGCAGGCCCAGACGCCCCCCACCCACGGGGACGGAGACCGAGGCCAGATCCCCCCCGGCCAGGTCGCGGGCGCGGTCGGCGATCAGCCTGAGCACTTCGTCGATCTCTCGCCCCTCGAGGATCGCCGCGGTGACCCGGCCGATCGCCTCCAGGCGCTCCCTGGCGGCCCGGGCCTCCTGGTAGAGCCTGGCGTTCTCGACGGCGACCCCGGCCTGCGTGGCCAGGGTCATCACCGCCTCCTCGTCCTCCTCGGTGAACGGGTCCCCACCCCGCTTCTCGGTGAGGTAGAGGTTCCCGAACACGTTCCCCCGCACCATGATCGGGACGCCGAGGAAGGACGTCATGACCGGGTGGTGCGGGGGGAAGCCCACCGACCGCGGGTCGTCCCGGATCCGATCGAGCCGGAGGGGGCGGGCCTCCCTGATGAGGACGCCGAGGATGCCGCGGCCCCTCGGGAGGTCCCCGATCGCTCGCCGCTCCTCGCTCGTGACCCCGTGCGTGACGAAGCGCTCGATCCGGCGGCCGGAGCGATCGAGCACCCCGAGCGCCCCGTACCGGGCGTCGGCCACGAGGCAGGCGAGCTCGGTCAGCTTCTGGAGGACGACGGGGAGGGAGAGCTCTGACGCGAGGGTGAGCCCGGCCCTGATCAGCGCCTCGCGACGACGATCGACCTCAGGCTGCATGCCGGTTCGAGGGTAGCAGGACGGGGCGGAGGACCCGACGCGGAGGGGTCCTTCGGACCTGTGAGCTGGGGCCGGGCCTGCCTACGGTGGCCATGCGAGCCGATGGAGGAGGTGTGTGATGAAGGTTCGAGCGTTGTACCGCCCGGAGGTCGTGGCGGGGAGCCGGGACGAGTCGCTGCTCGACGCCGCGGGCCGCATGCAGTACCAGGAGATCGGGTCCCTGGCCGTGCTCGAGCACGGG
>DASUTZ010000254.1:0-10793 GCA_036374295.1 Actinomycetota bacterium | reverse complement strand
CGAGGTGGCCTCGGCCACCTCGGCCCGACAGACCCCACACGAGGCCAAGTGCGCCTCGACCTCGGCTCGCGCCGAAACGTCGAGGGCCCCGTCCACGTACTCGGCCAGCAGCTCGTCTGGATGGCTCACGTCGTCTCCTGCACGTTCGACGGATCCCGGGGGGGTGGAGGTTCCCCCCGGAGGGCCCGGGCCAGCGCGACGCGGCCTCGGTGGATCCTGGACTTCACGGTGCCGATCGGCGCCCCGAGGATGTCGGCGATCTCCTCGTAGGGGAGGTCCTGGAGGTCGTGCAGGACGAGGGGCGCGCGGAACTCCTCGGGAACGAGCGCAAGGGCTCGTTCGACGTCCGCGGAGGCCACGACCGCGTCGGCGACGTCCCGCTCCACAGGCTGGGGCCCCTCGGCGTCACGCCACGGTCCTTCCCGCGACCGCTTCCGGAGGGCGTCGAGGCAGACGTTCACGGTCACCCGGTGCAGCCAGGTGGTGAAGGCCGAGTCCCCTCGGAAGCCTGAGAGCCTCCGCAGGCACGTCAGGAACACCTCCTGGGTGGCGTCGGCCGCCTCGTCCGGTCCGACCATCCGGTACGCGATGTTGTAGACGCGGCGCTGATGTCGCTCCACGAGCGTGGAGAAGGCTCCCCGGTCGCCCCCCAGGTGGGCCCGGACGAGCTCTCGGTCGTCAGCCACCCGTGAACTCGGTCTCGGCGATCAGGGCCCGGAACCGGCCCTCGACGTCGGTCAGCTCGGTGATCCAGATAAGGACGTATCGCCCACGGGCCTGGGGGAAGGCGAGTGTCGTCGTCTCCTCGGCGGTGAAGCTGGTCTCACCGTTCTCGTTGGCCAGGGGCCGAGGGAAGGACGCCGGCTCCACCAGCGGGGCGAGGTCGCCGGAGGCGAAGACCCGGAACGTCCATCCCGGCGCGGTCGTGGCCATCTCGAGGCCGGCCACGTCCGCGGGCGATCCGAGATCGAAGATGAGGCCGACGCCCGACTTGATACCTCCCAGATCCGGCCTCGTGTAGCCCTCGGTCGTCCAGGCGGTCGATTGGTCGCCGTCGGCGGCAAAGGTCGCCTCGTCGTCGTGCTCGCCACCCGTCCCCTCGGGATCGTGGGCCTGGACCGACGCCACCTCCAGCGGGCCGCCGGCCGGCGCGGCCGGGGAGCCCGGGTCGTCGCGCGGGCGGACGCCGAGGGGACCGCCGAGCTCCAAGCTCCCGAAGAGCAGACCGCCCACGATCACCGCCGCCGCCAGCAGGACGGCCGCCAGCGGCACGAGCATCCAGGCCCTGAAGAACGAGGGGGTCGGCTCCGGCTCCTCCTCGGACGGGGGAGGGGCCGGCGGGGGAGCGGTCCAGACCGCCCCGTCGAGCGCCTCGCGCATCTCCGCCGCCGACTGGAACCGATCGTCCGGGTCCCGGGCCAGGGCTCGCATCACGACGTCCTCCAGCTCCCGAGGGATGCCCCCGCGGAGCGCGCCGGGGGGGCGGGGATCCTCTGTCAGGCGCAGGGTGGCCTCCGCGATGGCGGTCTCCGCCTCGAAAGGCGTCCGCCCGGTCAGCATCTCGTACAGGACGATGCCCATGGCGTAGAGATCCGCGCGATGGTCGACCGAGGCGGCGTCCACCTGCTCCGGAGCGAGGTAGCGGGCGGTGCCGAGCAGCTGCCCCGTGGTGGTCAGGTCGCCGCCGTGGGCCGCCTTCGCGATCCCGAAGTCGCTCACCTTCACCTGGGCTCCGTGGAGGAGGACGTTGGCGGGTTTGACGTCGCGGTGGACGACCTTCTGCCTGTGGGCGTGGGCGAGGCCGTCCAGGATGCCGCGCGCGATGCGCGCCGCCTCCTCCGGCGACAAGGGGCCGTCGCGAAGCCGGTCGGCCAGCGAGGCGCCCTCGTACAGCTCCATCACGATGAAGACCACCCCATCGTCCACGCCGGTGTCGAACACCCGCACGACGCAGGGATGGGAGAGTCGGGCCGCCGTGATCGCCTCGCGCCGGAACCGGTCGAGGAACTCATCGTCGGTGGCGAGGTGCTCGTGGAGGATCTTGACGGCGACCGGACGGCCCAGGACCTCGTCGCGCCCGCTCCAGACCTCCGCCATGCCTCCCGAGGCGAGGGGCGAGTCGAGGACGTAGCGGCCCGCGAGCTTCCGCCCGTGCTCAGTCTTCATCGAGCTCAGTGTAGATGGTGCCCTCGAGATCAGAACGAGGGCGGCTCGATCGTGGCGGACCCCCGGGCCCTGGTGAAGCCCTCCAGGAATCCGATGTGCTGGATTACCAGCGTCTGGGCTTTCTTCCGGACTCGGACCGTGACGCTGCCGTCGGTCTGAACATGGAAGAAGGTCATCTCGGCGGACTCGTCCTTGTCCTCGACCGTCCGACGAGCCTCCTGCTCGGCCACCCGGACGTCCCTGCTGTCCCGGTAAGCGGTGACCGCGGTGGTGGCGGCGGCGTCGGCAGTGTCCTGGGCGGAGAGCCTCGACCAGATCACGGACCCCGTCTCGAACAAGACCAGCCCGAGCAAGGCGAGGAAGATCACGAGCCGCACCAGGGCTGCGACCAGGATGCCGCGCTCGTCGCGCAGTCTCTCGGCGAGGAAGGGGAGGCGGCCGCTCATCGCCGGCGCAGGAACGCTCTCTTCAACAGGTGCAACTCCTCCATCCGGAAGAGCAGGGCCGCAACGATGAAGATTATAAGCCCCGCCAGGACGCCCACCCCCACTTGGATGATCTGATCCGTCAGTGTGTCGACGCCGAAGGCGCGGGCCGCGAGGCGGGCCGCTCCCCACGAGGCGGCCGCGGTGAGCCCCGCGGCGGCGACCACCTTCCCCAGCCCCGCCAGGAGGGAACCGCCCTCCAGACCGCCCAGCCGCCTGCGCAGGATGACCGCGGAGACGATCGCCGCGAACGTGTAGGCCGCGGCGTGCCCCAGGGCCAGCCCCTCCACGCCCATGAGCGGGAAGAGGATGAAGTTGACCCCCGTGTGCAGCGAGACCGCGAAGATGTTGACGAGCATCGGTGTCCGTGTGTCCTGCATCGCGTAGAAGCCCCTCAGGAACAGCATGAACGCCGAGAACGAGAACAGGCCGAGGGCGAAGTACGTGAGCACGCCGGCCAGCAGCTCGGTCGACTCCGCCGTGGTGACGCCGTGTTCGAGCAGCAGCCGGACGATCGGACGCGCCAGCACCATGTACCCGGCGGCAGCGGGCACGACGATGAACGCGGAGGCCCGGACGCCGCGGGCCAGGATGCGGCGGAAGCCGGTCCGGTCGCCACCGACCCAGCGCTCCGACATGGACGGGAGGAGGGCCGTCATGATCGAGACCGAGAAGATCGCATGCGGCAGCTGGAAGAAGATGAAAGCAGCCTGGTAGGCGGTGTAGGCGCCCTGATCCCGGGCCGCGAGAGCGATCACGATCAGCAGGCCGATCTGATTCACGATCACATAGCCCACCGCCCAGCCCGATAGCCGGATCAGCTTCCGGATCGCGGGGTGGCGGAAGTCGAGCGCCCACCGCCACCGGAAGCCGATCCGCCGCAGCGAGGGCCAGAGAGCGACGGTCATGGCCAGCACGCCGGCCGTGGTCCCCACGCTGAGCACCAGCTTCTGAGCCAGGGTGATGTTGCCGGGGGTTGGAGGCTGGGCGCTCGCGTACATCCAGGCGAACACGAGGAACGAGGCGATGACCACGATGTTGTTGAGGATGGGGGCGAACATCGGCACCACGAACCGCCGGTGGGCGTTGAGCAGGCCGGTGGCCGCCGCCCCGATCCCGTACAGGACGATCTGGGGCATGAAGAGCTGGAGGAACAGCGTGCCGAGCGCCTCCGCGGCCGCCTGCGCCTCGGCCTCCACGCGGAAGGTGTAGAGGCGGACGATCCAGGGAGCGGCCACGATCCCGATCACCATGACGGTCCCGAGCAGGACCATCGTCACGGTCATCACGGCCCTCGCCACGTGCCACGCCTCGTCCTTCGTCCGAGAGGCGATCTGCTCGACGAATACCGGCACGAAGACCGAAGAGAGGACCCCGCCCAGCACCAGCTCGTAGATGATGTTGGGCATGTTGTTGGCGACGTTGTAGACGTCGGCCAGGCGCGACTCTGCCACACCGATCGCGAAGGTCATCGCGGCGACCCGGCCGAAGCCGGTGACCCGAGAGAGGGTGGTTCCCACGGACATGAGGGCGGTGCTCCGCACGAGCCCCTCGGGCTGCGAGCCCGGCGGGGGTGGCCCCTCCGCGGGCGGGCCCCCGGTCACGATGTCGTCCGCCGCCAGAACCTCCTTCCCCACCAGAGGGCGAGGAACAGCGCCGCGCCCACCGTCACGGCCAGGGCCACGAGGTTGTAGGCCGTGGACCGCACCACGATCTCCGACTCGCTGATCAGCCTGCCGCCTGGCGTGTCCAGGAGGATCTGGACGGGGAAGCGGCCCGTGGCCTGGGCCCGGACGGGGAAGGTGAGGGACAGGGCCTCGCCGTCCAGGACGACCTCGCGGGACGCGCCCTGGAGGAACTCGAGCCGCGAGGAGCGCAGGGTGATGCGGAGCCGAACCGGGTACTCGGCCGAGCTCCGGAGGGTGACGGGGATCACCCCGCCCTGGGAGGTCAGCGTCACCGAGGTCCCCGAGGGAGCGTCGATCTTGTCGAATTCCTCGGCCAGGGTCGTACGGATCATCCGGATGAAGCCCAGCGCCTCCCCCTCGTGGAGCGCGAAGCGCCTGGCCTCTGCGGCCAGGAGCAGCGTCCTGAGCCGCTCGGGCAGGTCGAGGGGGGCCTCAGTCATCGACTCGAATTGGTCGATGGCGTCCCGGGTCTCGCTCACGGCTTCCACGAACCCCGGGGAGAAGGTCTCGGGCTCCGGGGCGCGGAGGCGACCTCGGGTCTCCGGCGGCACCGCCTGGGCCAGCTGAGAGGCCTTCACGGGGCGGAGCCAGGCGGAGCGGGGGCCCGTGGTGCGTATCGCTCGGAGGAGGGCACGAAGGAAGAGTCCATCGTTGTCTCCTCCCAGGACCAGGGCCGCTCCCCGCAGCAGGCTCGGCTGCTCGAAGTAGTGGGCGGCGAGCTCCCCCAGCAGGTGCATCGCGCGCAGCGTGGGCGCCTCGGGCGGGGGAGAGAGATAGGCCTCGACCTGCGCGTCGGGGACGATGGCGTCCATCGTGGGATCGAGGCGCACGGTGGCGGAGGGGCTGTAGATCGAGTCCGGCGGGACGAGGGGCCGGACGCGTTCGGCGCTCAGCACGAGGGACTCGATGCCGCCCTCCGCGAGCGCGGCGACGCTGTCCCTGTCCAGCTCGGACCGGGGCGGGTGGAGGGTCTCGGTCGAGACGGTGACGCCGAGCAGGGACTGGACCACGTCTCTCCCCTCGCTGATCTGGCGGCGGAGGTCCTCCTCGAGCCCTGATGCCACGAGCGAGGGGATCGAGGGGCTGGCGTAGGGGAGGGCGAGGACCTCGATGGCGGCGCTCCTCGCCAGCGATCGGATCCGCTCCAGCATGCGGTCGGCAGCCTCCGCCTCGGGGGCGTCGGCCCCGACCGAGCGCTCATCCTCCGCCTGCCTCACGCGGTACCCCTCGCTCATCCGATCGAGCCACTCGAGCATGAGAGGGGAGAGGGCGAGCGTCGCCCGCACGGGCTCGGCCTCCAGCGCCGAGACGAGCGATTCGACCGAACCCCCCTCGCCGATCGCCGCCTCCAGCGAGCCGTCCAGGAGCACCCCCCCCGGCGAGAAGCGGATCTCGGGATCGAGCACGACGGTCAGGGAGAGGTTGAGGGGGACCAGCGGCTTCTCCTGGACGAAGACGAGCGCTGAGCGGACGGCCGCCAGGGGGACGCCGCCTGACTCGAGCTGGAGCTTGATCGGGTACAGGGCGTTCTCTCCCCGAGCCACGAGCTCCGCGAGGTCGTGGCGGATTCGGATCTCCAGGGTCTCGCCTTCCAGGAGCGGTCCTCGCAGCGGATAGGGGGTGATAAGCAGGGGGGCCGTGGGCGGCTCGTCGGCCAGCCCCTGGTGGTACGCGGACCGTGAGGTGGCGGGATGGTAGATCCACAGGCTGGCCGTCAGATCGCGCATGGGCCTCCCGATTGGGTAGTGGGCGCTCAGCGAGACCTCGAGCGGGCGATCGGGCGTGGCCACCGGGGTATGGCGGACGAGGGCCAGCTCGACGATCGAGGGCTCCTCCTCCTGCGCGAGCGCGCCGGGGATGGGGAGAAGGACGAGCAGCACCAGCAGGGGCAGGATGCGAGGCGTCACGGCGCGGTCATTGTATGCCCGGCTCGGTCAGCCGGCCCCAAGGGCCTCGGCCGCCTCCAGGAGCACCTCTCGCTCCGAATCGAACCCGGCCACGGAGGCGGCCTCGGCCAGGGGGAACCAGCGGACCTCTTCCATCTCGTGGTCGCGCCCGTCCGGGTCCTCCCTCTCCGCCTTCATAAGGTAGAAGCGCACTTTCTTGTGCACCCTGGTCCCCTCCCAGACGAACCAGTACTCGATGTCACGGAGGTGTCGCATGAGCGAAGCCTGCCAGCCCGTCTCCTCACGCACCTCCCGAACCGCGGCGTCCTCGCCCGACTCGCCCTCCTCGATCAGACCCTTGGGCAGGCCCCAAACGAGATCGCCGGATCGGACCCTGCGGGAGGCGAGGAGGATCTCGGCCTCCCGGCCAGCGCCGCGGACGACCACGCCCCCGGCCGATACCTCGTGCCTCGTCCTCACGTGAGGGGCGCCACGCGCGCCCCGGTCGCGGCGATGATGTCGTCCGGCCGGATCTTCAGGAGCGAAGTGGCCTCCCCGCCGGGGAAGTAGAGGACCTCCTGCCCGGCGAGAACTTCGTCGAGGATCGTCGTGGTGCCCTCAGGGAGGCCCACCGGGGGTGTGGCCTCGGCCAGGAACTGCGTGAGGTCGGTGGCGCGAGCGTCGTCGACCTCGGCGACCTCTCCCGCGGCGGCCCTGAGCAGGTCGGGCGACGGCTCGCGGTCGGCCTGGACCAGCGCGGCCACGAGCCCTTGACCCTGGAAGAGGCGGACGCGCCCCACTTGCCCAGGCTCCAGCCCCAGGACCGCGGCGACGCGCTCGGGCGGCCGCAGTCGGCCCTGCGTGGGCACGAGCTCGTGGGGGACCTCGCGCTCCACGAGAAAGTTGTGGACGTCCACGGCCGTTCGCATCAGCGTGTCCTTCGTTCGTCCCACCACTCGTCGAGGAGCCGGAGCGCCTCCTCCTCCTCGATTGGACCCCGCTCCATCCGGACCTCGAGGAGGTGGTCCAGCGCCTCGCCCACGACGGGCCCGGGCTCGACGCCCAGACGCTCCATCACCTGGTTCCCGTCGATTGGGGGACGGATCCGGGCCAGGTTCTCCTCCTCCGCCAGGCGGGCGATCCGGGCTTCGAGCTCGTTCTGGAGCCTGGCCAGCATCGTCGCCTTCCTGGGGTTCTGCGTCGTGCAGTCGGCCCTCGTCAGCATATTGAGGTCGTCGAGGAGTGGCCCGGCGTCCCGGACGTACCGCCGGACGGCCCCGTCGCTCCACCCGTCGCCGTAGGTGTGGAAGCGCAGGTGCATCTCGATCAGCCGCCGTACCTCTTCGACCACGTCGCCCGGATAGCGGAGCGCGCGCAGACGCTCCTCCGCCATCCGTGCCCCCACTACGTCGTGATGGTGGAACTGCACGCCCTCGGACGTGATCTCGCGGGTGGCAGGCTTCCCGATGTCGTGCAGGAGCGCGGCCAGCCGGACCGGCAGCCTCGGCTCCACCCGCCCCACCACCGCCAGCGTGTGCTCCAGCACATCCTTGTGCTTGTGGACGGGGTCCTGCTCCAGGCGGAGCGCGGGAAGCTCGGGGAGGAAGACGTCGGCGAGCCCCGTCTCAAGCACGAGCCGGAGGCCGGCCACGACCTCGGGCCCGAGCAGCAGCTTCGACAGCTCGTCCCGGATCCGTTCGCCCGAGACGATCTCGAGGCGGTCGCGAAGCCGCCGGATCGCGTCCACGACCTCGGGCTCCGGGATCACGCCGAGGACCGAGACGAACCTCGCGGCGCGCAGCATCCGCAGCGGGTCGTCGCCGAACGAGATCTCGGGATCGAGCGGGGTCCGCAGGCGGCGGTGGCCCAGATCGTAGAGGCCGCGGAACGGATCCACGAAGAGCCGATCGGGGACGCGCACGGCCATGGCGTTGATCGTGAAGTCTCGGCGAGAGAGATCGTCCTTGACGTCCCGGGCGAACGTGACGTGGGGCCGGCGGGAGTCCGGCTCCGGATACACCTCCTCCCGGAAGGTCGTGATCTCGACGCGGAGGTCGCCCTTCCTCGCCCCGACGGTTCCGAAGCGGATCCCCTGCAGGTACCGTGCGTCAGCCCACGGCTGGAGGATCCGGATGACGTCCTCGGGGCGGGCGTCGGTGGTGAAGTCGAGGTCACGGCCCTCGATCTCGCGCCGCAGGATCGCGTCCCGCACGGACCCGCCCACGACGTACAGCTCGTGACCGGCCTCCCGGAAGCGGGTTCCTAGCTCGTCCACCTCGGGGGGCAGGCTCAGCAGGCCGGCGACGTGCTCCTGGGAGGGGTCCGACACAACGAGGAGGATACCCTAGGGGGAGGAGGCCACCACGTGAAGAGGCTGCTCGGCGTGCTGATGCGCGTCTGGACGCTGCCCAATACCCTGATCGGTCTGCTGCTGGGGGCGCTCTCGTTCCAGCGTCCCCGGCTCGATGAGGGCGTGGTGGTCTTCGACCGCGGCCCCCGGGGGTTCCTGTGGCTCTTCGGGAAGCTCTCCCGGTACTCGGCGATCACGTTCGGGCACGTGGTCCTCTCGGTGCGGGCCGTCGAGGGAAGCCTCCGCCGCCACGAGCGTCACCACGTCGCGCAGTACGAGGTGCTGGGGCCGCTCTTCCTCCCGACGTACCTGGGGCTGTTCGCCGTCAAGGGCTACCGGGGTCACCCGTTCGAGGTCGAGGCGTCGGAGGCCGCTAAACGAGCTGGGCCGCCTGGAGCGCCAGCATGAGATCGTGCGGGTTCGTGGCCGCGTGCGTCGCGTCCTCGACGGTGACGAGGCCGTCCCGGACGAGCTGCACGATGGCCTGGTCGAAGGTCTGCATCGCGTAGAACTCGCCCTCGGCCATCACGTCGGGGATCGTGAAGGTCTGCTCTGGGTCGACGATCCGCTCGGCCACGCGGCCCGTGTTGATCAGCACCTCGACCGCCGGCACCCGTCCCTCGCTGTCCGCTCGCGGGAGGAGACGCTGGGAGAGCACGCCCTTGAGCCCTGCGGCCAGCGCCACGCGTGCCTGCTGCTGGATCTCGGCGGGGAAGAGGTCGATCACGCGGTTGACGGTCTCTGTCGCGTCGAGGGTGTGGAGGGTCGCGATTACGAGGTGGCCAGTCTCGGCCGCCTGCACCGCCGCTTCGACTGTGTCGCGGTCGCGGATCTCGCCGATGAAGATCACGTCGGGGTCCTGCCGGAGGGCCGCGCGGAGGGCCGCGGCGTAGGAGTCGGTGTCCACCCCCAGCTCGCGCTGCTCGACCACCGCCTGCAGATCCTCGTGCATGACCTCGATCGGGTCCTCGATCGTGATGATGTGGACCCTGCGGTGCCGGTTGATCCAGCCGAGCATGGCGGCGATCGTCGTCGTCTTGCCGGTCCCCGCGGGACCCGTCACCAGCACGAGCCCTCTCGGCTCCTTGGCCAGGAGCTGCGCGCCCTCGGGCAGCATGAGCTCCTCGAACGTGGGGATCCGGGTCCGCACCAGGCGGATCGCGACGCTCACGTGCCCGCGCTGCCGGTAGACGTTGACCCGGAACCTGGTCCCGCCGGGGGATGTGTAGCCCAGGTCGATCTCCTTCCCCTCGCGGAACTGCGGCACGCGGTTCTCCGGGAGGAGCTCGAGGGCCAGCCGCTCGGTGTCCTCGTCGCCCAGCGGAGGGAAGTGTGTGCGGTGCAGCACGCCGTGCACGCGGATGATGGCCGGCAGCCCGACCTTGAAGTGCAGGTCGGAGGCCTCCGCCTCCACCATGAACGAGAGGTACTCCTCGACCCTCATCTCCGCTTCCATCATCGGCTCGATGCCCGCCTCCCTTGACGGTCGGGTTTGCCGAGGCAAGCCGCGGGTACCTGTAGGCGTACACCTGCGAGCAGAAGGAGGGGACGAAGTTGGCCAAGCGCATGACGCGAGCGGAGGCCGGCCGTCGTGGCGGCCTCTCCACCAAGAGGAAGTACGGGAGCGACTTCTACCAGGAGATCGGTCGGCGCGGCGGGAAGAAGGGCGGCCAGACCACGAAGAAGCGCTACGGCGTGGAGTTCTACCAGAAGATCGGTAAGAAGGGCGGCTCCCGGTAGGCGTCACCCGCAGGGCCGGGGGGCAAGCCCCCGGCCCGCGGGCACTTCTCACTTCTTGGTGTCCCAGAAGATCTTGTCGATCTCCCCGATCACGTCCAGCAGTTCCTGGCCCTGCTTCGGATCCACGGACTTCTTCGCCTCGCCGGCCGCCTTCGTGGCCCTCCAGTACAGGTCGTGGAGGTCCGGGTACTTCTCGAGGTGCTCCGGCTTGAAGTAGTCCGTCCACAGCACCCACAGGTGGTGCTTGACGAGGTCCGCACGCTGCTCCTTGATGATCAGGCAGCGCGTCTTGAAGTCCTCCACCGTCTCGGACGGCTTCTTCTGGTTCTCTGCGTCCTGGTACTTCTCCTGGATCTTCTGGACCGATTCCGCCTCGATCCTGGCCTGGGCCGGGTCGTAGACGCCGCAGGGGAGGTCGCAGTGCGCGCGGACGACCCGCCTGGGCCTCAGCAGTCGGCTGAGCATGCCTCCTCCTTCC
>DASUTZ010000253.1:0-3586 GCA_036374295.1 Actinomycetota bacterium | reverse complement strand
GTCTCGCACGCCCGGCCGAGGTGAGCGGCGAACTCCTCCCAGAACTGCTGGACGGCGCTCTGCACGATCAGCGTCTCCCCCGTCGGGAGCGCGCACCGCTGGGCGTCGGTCACCGTCATCGCCCGGGCCAGGATGGTCTCCAGGTCCTGTTCGCGGCCCTCGCCCCGATCGATCCGCTCCAGCAGCTCGGTGATCTGTCCCGTGCCGTGCTTGCACGCGGGGCACTGGGCGCACGACTCGATGTACAGGAACCGCGAGTAGGTCAGGGTCGTCCGCACGATGCACGTGGTGTCGTCGTAGACAACGAACCCGGCCGACCCCAGGCCCGATCCGACCCGCCGCATCGAGTCGAAGTCGAGCGGGGTGTCTATCTGCTCCAGAGAGAGCACCGTCGAGGACGCCCCTGGGAACACCGCCTTGACCTTCCGGCCGTCCGCCGGTCCCCCCGCCACCTCGAAGACGAGGTCGTAGACGGAGCTCCCCAGCTCGAGCTCGTGCACCCCCGGCCGGCGCACGTCGCCCGAGATCGTGAAGATCATCGTCCCCGGCGACTCCTCCGTCCCGACGGAGCGGAACGCCTCCGGTCCCTCCCGCAGGATGAGCGGGACGTTGGCCAGGGTCTCCACGTTGTTCACGACGGTCGGGTTGGGCTCCCCGGGCTTCCGGAACAGGCCCTCCATGTAGGGGGGGACGATGCGCGGGAGCGGCGGGTTGCCCTCGATCACCTCAAGGAGGGCCTTCTCCTCCCCGAAGAGGTACTCGTCCGGGCCCGGCACCACCTGGATCGGGGTCGGCCCGAGAATCCCCGCCTCCTCCATCTCGCCCATCGCCTGTCCCAGGCGCTCGATCTCACGTTCGAACCCCGCCTTCACACCGATGAACGCACGCTCGACGCCCACCGCGTAGGCCGCGATCGCGGTGCCTTCGAGCACGGCGTAGGGGTTCCGCCGCATCAGCCAGCGGTCCTTGAAGGTCCCCGGCTCGCCCTCCGCGCCGTTCACCGCGAGGAACTTCCGCGGGTGCTCGTCGTCGCGCACCGACCGCCACTTCGTCCCGGTGGGGAAGCCGGCGCCGCCGCGGCCCCTGAGGCCCGAGCGGCGCACCCGCTCGATCACCTCCTCGGGCGGGAGCTCCACGGCGGCCCGCAGGCCCTCGCCGCCGCCGGCGGCGAGGTACCCGTCGAGGTCGAGCGGGGCCTCGGGGAGGAGCCGCGGCGCCTCCATCACGCCGGGGACTGTGCCGGGGAGGCGTGGTCGTGGATGTGCGCCTCCCTCAGGTGCTCCTTCTCCTCGTCCTCGTGCGCCTCGTGGAGGTGCTCGAGCGCGGGGTGGTTGTGCTCGTGCTCGTGGGTGGCCTCGAGGTGCGTGACGTCCTCGTCCGGCCGAGCGTAGTGGGTCACGTGCACGTGCTCGTGCGCGTGCACAGCGGCCTCGTGGCTGTGCCGATCCTCGCCCATCTCGTCTCCTCCTTCCTGGCCGGAGACCTCCCCCGCATGAGCCTAACCGAACCTGGTAGGGTCCCGTCGGGTCGGCTCGTTTGTGGCCGTGAGCGCGAGGGAATGGTGCGGTCGACAAGGAGGGCGCGATGGGATTCAAGACCGGCATGATCATCGGGTTCGGCGTCGGCTACGTGCTCGGCACCAAGGCCGGGCGCGAGCGATACGAGGAGCTCCGCCAGTCCTGGCAGGACCTCATGGGGAACCCCCGAGTCCAGGAGGCCGTCGAACGGGGAAAAGGGCTGGTGGGGACCGCGACGCGTGAGGGCCTCACCGCGGTCCAGGGGGGCGTGGAGAAGGCCGCCGGCGCGGTGAAGGACCGCCTGGACAAGGACGAGGACCTGGGCACCGGCTGAGGGAACACCCCGCGACCGGCCCGCGTTGGACCTACGGTGTGGGGCTCCGCGTGCCGATGGAACGTCAGGCACCTCGGAGGGCACGCCGGAGGCCGGGGGTATAATCGACACCATCGGGCGCTCCGAAGCTGGGAGCGCCCCAGGCGCCTCGGGGGTAGGACGGAGTCCTCGGATCCTCGAGGGGACCCTATAGGGCCGGACAACCGGCCCAGAGGGAGTACTGATGTTTGAGCGGTTCACCGACAGGGCCCGCCGGGTCGTCGTCTTAGCCCAGGAGGAAGCCCGGCTCCTGAACCACAACTACATCGGGACCGAGCACATCCTCCTGGGGCTGATCCACGAGGGCGAGGGCGTGGCCGCCAAGGCGCTGGAGTCGCTGGGGATCTCCCTGGAGGCCGTCCGCCAGCAGGTGGAGGACATCATCGGCCAGGGGCAGTCGGCGCCGACGGGCCACATCCCGTTCACGCCGCGGGCCAAGAAGGTGCTGGAGCTCTCGCTCCGCGAGGCGCTTCAGCTCGGCCACAACTACATCGGGACCGAGCACATCCTCCTGGGGCTGATCCGGGAGGGAGAGGGCGTGGCCGCCCAGGTCCTGCAGAAGCTCGGGGCGGACCTCAACCGCGTCCGCCAGCAGGTGATCCAGCTCCTGTCCGGCTACACGGGCAAGGAGGCCACCGCCGGCGCGCCCGGCGAGGCGTCCCCCCAGGGGTCGATGGTCCTCGACCAGTTCGGCCGGAACCTCACCCAGCTGGCTCGCGAGGCGAAGCTCGATCCGGTCATCGGGCGCGAGAAGGAGATCGAGCGCGTGATGCAGGTCCTGTCCCGGCGCACCAAGAACAACCCGGTGCTGATCGGGGACCCGGGCGTCGGCAAGACGGCCGTGGTCGAGGGCCTGGCCCAGGCGATCACGAAGGGCGAGGTGCCCGAGACGATCAAGGACAAGCAGATCTACACGCTCGACCTCGGGGCGCTCGTGGCGGGGTCGCGGTACCGCGGCGACTTCGAGGAGCGCCTCAAGAAGGTGCTGAAGGAGATCAAGACCCGCGGCGACATCATCCTGTTCATCGACGAGCTCCACACGCTGGTGGGCGCCGGTGCGGCGGAGGGCGCGATCGACGCGGCCTCGATCCTGAAGCCGATGCTGGCCCGCGGCGAGCTCCAGACGATCGGCGCCACGACACGCGACGAGTACCGCAAGCACCTGGAGAAGGACGCGGCCCTCGAGCGCCGGTTCCAGCCGATCGACGTGAGCGAGCCGAGCGTGGCCCACACGATCGACATCCTCAAGGGCCTGCGCGACCGCTACGAGGCCCACCACCGCGTGTCGTTCACCGACGACGCCCTGGTGGCCGCGGCGAACCTCTCCGACCGCTACATCTCGGACCGGTTCCTGCCCGACAAGGCGATCGACCTGATCGACGAGGCCGGGTCGCGCATGCGGATCCGTCGGATGACCGCGCCTCCCGACGTCCGCGAGTTCGACGAGAAGATCGCCGACGTTCGGATGCGGAAGGAGTCCTCGATCGACGCTCAGGACTTCGAGACGGCGGCCAGGCTGCGCGACGAGGAGCGCCAGCTCTCCGAGCAGCGCGCGGTCCGCGAGCAGGAGTGGAAGGCCGGCGAGCTCGACGTCCTCTCCGAGGTCGACGAGGAGGAGATCGCCGAGGTCCTGGCCGCGTGGACGGGCATCCCCGTCTACAAGCTCACCGAGGAGGAGACCGAGAAGCTGCTCCGG
>DASUTZ010000252.1:0-14704 GCA_036374295.1 Actinomycetota bacterium | reverse complement strand
CCGCCCACGCGCTCCAGGATCCGCTCGACCACGCGGGCCACCCCTTGCTCATGAACCTCCCCCGCCGGGATCTGGAGGAGCCCCGACTCCTCGACGAAGGCGGCGGAGCTGGGGAAGTTGAAGGTCCGGGTTCCCACCTGGGCGCACCGATCGGCGGCCACCCGGTCGAGCTCCAGGCTCCGCCGCATCCCGCTGGAGTGGCTGAAGCGCCCCTGCCGCCGGCTCTCGTCCAGCAGGTCGAAGTGCGCGTCGAAGTGGGTCACGCCCACCGATCCCTCCACCGCGTCGTGGAAGCCTCGGACCGACGGGAAGAAGATCGAGTCCTCGCCGCCCACGACGAGCGGGACGCGGCCCTCGCGCACCGACCTCGCCACGGCCGGCGACACCGCATCGATCGTGGCTATCAGGTCGTGGGGGACGACGTCCACGTCGCCTCGGTCGGCCACGTCGGGCGCGGGGAGGTCCTCGCCGATGTCCACCGCCCGGACGAGCCCGTCTTCTTCGCGCATACGCATCCATGAGAGCGCGCGGCGGATCCGATCGGGCGCGTAGCGGGCGCCGGGCCAGCCCAGCGTCGCGCCCCCGTCGAACGGGACGCCCCAGAGGTCGAAACCGCGGAGCTCGCTCACGCCCCCTCCGGCGCCGGCGAGGCGCCCATCACCCACGACGCCAGCCACGTCGTGATCGGGACGCTGGCCACGAGCCCGATGCTTCCCACCAGCGTCCGGACGATCTCCGTTGCCACGACCTCGCTGTTCGCCACGGTCCCCAGCGACTGCTCGGAGAGGACGAAGAGCAGCAGGAGCGGTATCGAGGCCCCCGCGTAGGCGAGCAGCAGCGTGTTGACCGTCGAGGCGACGTGGTCGCGCCCCACCCGCATGCCCGAGCGGAACAGGCCTCGCCTGCCGAGGCGCGGATTCGCGCCGTGGAGCTCCCAGACCGTCGAGGCCTGGGTCACGGTCATGTCGTCGATCGCCCCGAGCGCGCCGATCACCACGCCGCCGAGGATCAGTCCCGCCAGGTCGATCTCGGCCGCGCCCACCTGCACGATCGTCGCCTCCTCCGTGGCCAGGCCGGTGAGGCGCGCCAGTCGGACGAAGAGCTCGGCCAGCACGGTGGTCAGGGCGAGGCTCGCGACGGTCCCCAGCAGAGCCACGGTCGTCATCAGCGTGAAGCCGTGGGCCAGGTACAGGGCCAGGAAGGCGATCGCCGAGGCCCCGACCACGGCCACCGCCAGCGGGCTCCGACCGTCCAGGATCGAGGGGAGGACGAAGAGGATCAGCAGCACCACGCTGGCCGCCAGACCTGCCAGGGCCGCCATCCCACGGATCCCTCCGAGCACCACCACCGCCACCACGAAGAGCGCGAACAGGATCCACAGCACCGGGCGGCGCTGGCGGTCGGCGAGCTGGTACCGGAAGCCCTCCTGTGCCTCGGGGGTATGGGCGAGGACGATCTCCTCGCCGACCTCGAAGGAGGGCGTGGAGGGTGTGTCGGAGAGGCTGATCGTCACCTCCTGACCCTCGTCGGGGCCCTGCAGGAGGCGGGCGCCGATCAGGCGGCACCGGACCCCGCCGGCCTCCTCCGTGCCCGGGCAGGGACCGATCTCCACGCTTTCGATCGCCGCGCCGTAGACGTCGCTTGCGATCCCCAGCTCCCGGAGGTTCGCGTCGGGCTCGCCCCGGGGTCGGAGGGCGATGATCCCGAGGACGGTGGCCGCGGCGATCGCCGCGGCCACCGTCCCGAGCACGAGGCGGATCCCCCGGGGGATCCGCCCCTCGATCCTGTGTCCTACGATTCGTCCTTCCCGAGGGCGGACTCCACGACCTCGCGAGGGACGGCCGCCGCTCCTCGGAGGCCCTCCTTCACCGCGTCCACCGACCCCGACGCGACGGTCCCGGCGGTCTCGACCGCCGTCTCGATCGCGGCTTTCCCTACGCTCATGACGTCCTGACCCACCTTGCCAGCGGTCTCCACGGCGCCCTCGACGGCCCCTACCGCCGCGGCCGCCACGTCGCCGCCGACCTCGGCGGCTCCCTGGATCGCGCCGCGCACTGCGTTCCTGGCCCCGGTCACCACGTCCCCGCCGACCTGGGCCACCGCCTCAACAGCGCCCGAGACGATCGCCCTGGCGCTGTCGGTGGCCTCGACGCCGGCCTCTTTCGTGCCCCGGATCGCGCCCCGGACCGCATCGGTCACCACCCCCAGGGCGGTTCCCGTGATCTCGCCGGCCTCCTTCAGGGTCTTCACCACGACGTCGGTGACGGTGGAGCGGACGGCGTTGACGATGTCGCCCGCGCCCTTGACGACGCCGATCACGGCCTCCTTCGCGCGGTCGAAGACGTTGGCCACGACTGCACCTCCGATCGACTCGGTTGCCTGACTATAGTCCGGAGTGTTCCCCGCCCGGAAGCGATCAGGGCGAGATGTCCTCGCCGGGGACGATCGTCATCCCCTCGCGGGCCAGGACGAGGTCGCCGGGGCCCTCGCCCCACATCCCCTGGGCCTCGGACAGCATCCGCTCGAGCTGATCGTCGTCGTGGTTGGGATCGTGGTGCGTCATCACCAGGCGCTCCACCTTCGTGACGAGGGCGAAGTCCACCACGTGCTCCAGAGCGGAGTGCCCCCACCCAAGGCGCTCGGCGTACTCGTCGGCCGTGTACTGCGCGTCGTGCATCAGCACATCGGCGCCCTCCGCGAGGTCGTAGCCCGAGATCCACGAGGGGGGCACCCGCCTGAGGTCGGAGCCGAGCGCGGGCTCGTGGTCGGGCATGTACACGATGGAGCGGCCCTCCTCCTCGATCCGGTACCCGACCGTGGGTCCGGGATGCTTCAGGGGGGCGGCGGAAATCGTCGCGCCACCGATCTCCCAGGGCTCCTCGGGCACGTCGTGGAACATCACGCGGGAGGGGATGTCGCTCAGCTCGACGGGGAAGAGCGGCGGGGACAGGTACCGCTCCACGCGGTCCCGAAGGCTATGGACGGGGGAGGGCGGGCCCCACAGATGGATCTCGATCCGGGGGATGTACAGGGGGGCGAAGAAGCCGAGCCCCTCGAGGTGGTCGAGGTGCAGGTGGGTCAGCATGAGGTGAATCACGGGGGGGCACGACTCCTCGAGCTCGAGGCCGAGGAGGCGGATGCCCGTTCCCGCGTCGAGCACGATGAGCGCGCCGTCGGAGGTTTGGACCTCGACGCATGAGGTGTTGCCCCCGTAGCGGACGGTCCCGGGTCCCGGAGCCGCCAGGGAGCCACGGCACCCTCGGATCGTGGCCCGCATCAGTCGGTGACCCAGAAGATCGCGACCGCGCCGACGATCTCGTCGGGGTGGGCCATGAGCGGGATCGCTGTGGAGGAGATCGTGTGCTCGACCCCGTCCATCCCCGTGATCCGCAGGGACGTGTGCGCCGGGCGCTTCTCGGCGAGGGCGATCGAGAGGGGGATCTGCTCCCTGGGGAGCGGCTCGCCCTCCAGCGTCCGCTGCCGGAAGATCGTTCCCCACTCCTCGGCCGAGAGCTCGCCCGTCTCGGCCCAGGTCTTCCCCAGGATCGCCTCCGCGGGCTCGTTGAAGTAGATCACCGTGCCCTCGGTGTCCACGATGAACATGGGGGTGGACAGCTGCGAGGCGAGATCCCGAGCCAGGATCAGAGCGACCTGTCGTGCTGGGCGTGCCATTGCGGGGAGCCTAGCGAGGGATCGGGTCCCGCTCAACCCCTCGCGGGTATCCTCGGCCCATGCGCGACGAGGTGCGCCTGACGAGATACAGCCACGGCGCCGGGTGAGCGTGCAAGCTCGGTCCCTCGGACCTGTCCCAGGTTCTGGGGCAGCTCGGCTCAACCGAATACCCGGCTGAGGTCGTCGTCTCCCAGGAAACCCGGGACGACGCGGCCGTCTACCGTCTGCCGGACGGCACGGGGCTCGTGCAGTCCGTGGACTTCTTCACGCCCATCGTGGACGGCGCCCGAGACTGGGGGCGGATCGCCGCGGCCAACGCCCTCTCGGACCTCTACGCGATGGGGGCCCGCCCCGCCCTGGCGCTGAACCTCGTGGCGTGGCCGCGGGAGGAGCTGTCGCTCGATCTGCTGGCGGAGGTGCTCCGGGGCGGCTCCGAGATCGTGGCCCGGGCGGGCGCCGTCGTGGTCGGCGGGCACTCGATCGACGACCCGGAGCCGAAGTACGGGATGGCCGTCACGGGGTTCGTGGAGCTCGACCGCCTCGTCCGGAACAGCACGGCGCCGCCGGGCGCCACGCTCGTCCTGACCAAGCCGCTGGGTCTGGGGATCATCACGACCGGGATCAAGCGCGAGCGGGCGAAGCCCGAGCAGGTCGCGGCTGCGATCGAGACGATGACCACCCTGAACGACCGCGCGGCGGAGGCGATGGTCGCGACGGGGGCCGCGGCGGCCACCGACGTGACCGGGTTCGGGCTCCTGGGGCACCTGCACGAGATGCTCGCGGCTTCGTCGGTGGCCGCCGAGGTCGACGCGCCGTCGGTGCCCTTCCTGGACGGGGTCCTCGAGCTGGCGGGCCAGGGCGTCGTCCCCGGCGGCACCCGGCGAAACGCGGCCTTCCTCGACCCGCTCGTGGATCGAGACGTCGACGAGCACGAATGGCTGGCGCTCGTGGATGCCCAGACCTCTGGCGGCCTGCTGATCGCCACGGAGAGCCCCGACGGCCTCCTCGGCGCTCTCGAGGCGCGGGGCGTCGCGGGCGCCTCGATCGGGAGGGTCGTGGAGGGGGAGCCGGGCCGGATCCGCGTCCTGGGCCGCCCGGCGTGACCGGACGGTGAATCCGACCCTGTTGCTAGGATTAACGGCGTGACGATCGAGATCCCGCGGGACCGGTACGAGGAGATGCTGGCGCACCTCCGCGCCGGCGGGCCCAACGAGGCGTGCGGCGTGCTGGCCGGCCTGGACGGCAAGGTGGCCGCCGTCTACCCGATACGCAACGCCGAGGAGAGCCCGGTCGCCTACCGGTTCGACGAGCGGGAGCAGCTCGAGGTCTTCCGGGCGGTCGAGGAGCGTGGCTGGGAGCTCCTGGCGTTCTTCCACTCGCACACGCACACGGAGGCCTACCCGTCGCCCACGGACGTCCGTCAGGCGCACTGGGAGGACCCGGACGGCCACCCCCTCCCGGCGTACCCAGGAACCCGCTACGTCATCGTCTCGCTGATGGAGGAGGTGCCCCACCTCCGCGCGTTCGCCTTCGAGGGCGGGGCACCGGTCGAGGAAGAGGTCCGGGTCGTATGAGGGAGCCCCGGTTCACGGAGGAGCAGGTCCTGAGGTACGCACGGCACATCTTCCTGCCGCACCTCGGGGCCGAGGGGCAGGGGAAGCTCGCCGACGGCTCGGTGCTCGTGATCGGGGCCGGCGGCCTGGGGTCCCCCGTGGCGATGTACCTCGCCGCGGCCGGGGTGGGGCGGATCGGCCTCCTCGACTTCGACAAGGTGGACCTGACGAACCTCCAGCGGCAGCTCCTGCACGACACCGACGATGTGGGCCGGCCCAAGGTCGAGTCCGGGAGGGAGCGCCTGCTCGACCTCAACCCCACGATCGAGGTCGTGGCCCACGACACCCCGCTCACCTCGCGGAACGCGTTCGAGATCTTCGAGCCCTACGACGTGATCGTGGATGGGACCGACAACTTCCCCGTGCGGTACCTGGCGAACGACGCTGCCCAGATCCTGGGGAAGCCGCTGGTTTACGGCTCGATCTACCAGTTCGAGGGGCAGGCCAGCGTGTTCCTGCCCGGGCCCGGGCACCCCTGCTACCGATGCCTCTTCCCGGAGCCCCCGCCGCCCGGGACCGTGCCCTCGTGCGCCGAGGCCGGGGTGCTCGGCGTGCTGCCGGGGATCGTGGGGTCGATCCAGGCGACCGAGGCGATCAAGCTCGTCACGGGGATCGGCGAGCCCCTGGC
Source organism: Actinomycetota bacterium (assembly GCA_036374295.1). Taxonomy (GTDB): domain Bacteria; phylum Actinomycetota; class UBA4738; order UBA4738; family CALAEC01; genus DASUTW01. The sequence goes on along the minus strand of DASUTZ010000252.1, from coordinate 8,791 downwards.
GGGACGGCTCCTCCTCCTGGACGCTCTCACGATGGAGTTCCGGACGATGAACCTCCGGTGGGACCCCGCCTGCCCGGTGTGCGGCGAGGAGCCGATGGTGACCGAGCTGATCGACTACGAGGCGTTCTGCGGTCTGACGCCGGGCGAATCGCCGCCCGAGGCCGACCGAGCGCCGGAGGTGGCCTCGTGATCAGCGTGAAACTCCCTACCCTCCTGCGAGGCCACGCGGGGGGTCAGCCGGAGGTGCAGAGCAAGGGCGGGAGCCTGGGCGAGCTGCTTGAGAACCTGGAGCGCCGGTACCCGGGCCTGACGGACGGCCTGCGGGACGGCCGGGGTCTCCGGCGACACGTCAACGTCTACGTCAACGGGGAGGACGTCCGGTACACGGGAGGCCTCGAGACGGCGGTGAAGGATGGAGACGAGGTCTCCATCCTTCCCGCCGTCGCCGGCGGCTGAGCCCGCTCAGGCCGCGACCCGCCGCCGGCTGCGGAACAGGACCGCGGCCATCGCGATCCCCGCCCACACGAGGGTGGCCGCGAGTGCCCCCAGGAGGACATCGCTCCAGTCGAACGCAGCAGTGGGAGCCCCTTCCTGATCCGCGTCAAGGACGGGCTGGGGATCCGTCACCTCGCCGCCCCCTCCGAAGTCGGTGACCCAGGGCGTGTAGGCGGGGGCGGGTGCCTCCCTCCCGAAGTCCGTGACCCACGGCTCGTACGTCTCCTGCGCCGTTCCGGGCGTCGCGATCCAGAGGAGACCCAAGGTCAGGATCACCGTGACGACGGTGATCGATCGTGAGGCTCGCTTCTCAGCCATCTCCATCCTCCCTCTCTGCCCGGGCGTCCATCGTCCGAGCCAGTTCCTCCAACTGACGTTCCTGCAACGATCCGATGGCCATCAGTCCCATCACGAGATCCCCTCGGCGCCACAGATAGATCGTCGCGGGCGCCCGGTACGCTCGGTCCTGCGGCTGCTCGAGGGCGATCGACTCGACTCCCAGCAGAGGACCGGGGAGCTCCGTGGCGGATCCGTCCCCCCGTCGGAACTCGAGCTCCAGCAGCGCGTAACCTCCCTGCGCCGCGGCCTCGTCCCCGAACCGGAGCACGAACGCGTTGAGGACCGCGAACGGCCTCGGATCCTCGCTTCGGAACCGCCGGCTGACGCCGTCGATGAGGGGCAGGCGCTGCAGCAGCACCTGCGTGTCCCCGCGCGCGATCAGCGTCACGCTGGCCCGGCCCAGGCGCGTCTCTCCCAGCTCCCATCCGCGCTGCACGTCCCGGGCGCCCAGCACGATCGCCGAGACGGCTCGATCCGAAGACCCCCCGGGACGCGTCCCGTCGTCTCCGATCCGCAACCTGGATCCGAGCGTGACGGCCGTCACGGCGAAAATCACGAGGCCCGTCACACCGGCAACCACCCGCCGGTTTCGCTGCCGCCGTCTCCATCGCTCGTAGAGGTCGTCGAGCTGGTCGCTCGGGCCTGGAAAGCGTCGGCCGGCACGCTCGAGGAGATCGCCGTACACGTTCATCGCTCATCACCCATTCGATCGCGAAGCGCCGCATGCGCCCTCGACACGTGCATGCGAACGGTGGAGGGGCTCAGGGCGAGCAGCCGACCGGCCTCGACGGACGAGTACCCCAGCAGGTCGGTCAGGACCACCGCCGCTCGCTGGCGGCGGCTGAGCGGCGCCAAGGCCCTGATCACCCAGTCGTCGGCCTCCAGGGCATCGATCCCGTCGTCGGCCGCGACGACGCCGAGGCCTCGCTTCAGCGCCAGAGCGGCTCTCCGGTATCGCGAGCGGAAGCCGTTCATGGCCGTTCGGTACAGATAGCCGCCCGGATCCTCGAGCGTCGCGACGCGCTCCCAGCGCTCGTACAGCTTGAGGAAGGCGTCCTGGGCGATGTCCTCCGCCTCGTGCCGGTTCCTCGTCACGAGGCAGAGGGCCCGGTAGAGGCGTGCGTGTTGCTCCCGGTAGAAGGCCTCGAAGGAGACCCGCGCCGCGACGCCGGCTTCATCCACGGGGGCGACCTCCAACGCAGCCACTGCTCTCGTCGCCGTCGTTCCGTCGACCATGTCGCCCCATGAACGAACGGCGGCCACGTTCCGCCTACATCGTCGCACCCGCGGAGGATGCGGCGCCATCGCTCAGCGAGGGGAGGGCCCTGGGATACTAGGCGGATGCGGGCGAGCGACATCCTCGAGGCGATCGGGAACACCCCGCTGGTGGGGATCCAGCGCCTCGCACCCAAGTCGGAGGTCCGGCTCTGGGCCAAGCTCGAGGGCCAGAACCCCACGGGGTCCCTGAAGGACCGCATCGCGAAGGCCATGGTCGAGGCCGCCGAGACGAGCGGCGAGCTCACCCCCGACCGGGTGATCCTCGAGCCCACCTCCGGGAACACCGGGATCGCGCTGGCGATGGTGGCCCGCCGGAAGGGGTACGGCCTGATGGTGGTGATGCCGGAGAACGCCAGCCCCGAGCGGGTCCAGCTCCTCGAGCTCTACGGGGCCGAGATCGTCTTCTCGCCAGCGGACGCCGGGACCAACGGCTCGATCGAGGTGGCGAGGCGCATGGCCGAGGACCCCCGCTACTTCATGCCGTTCCAGTACGGCAACCCCGCGAACCCTCGAGCGCACTACGAGGGAACCGGGGCCGAGATCGTCCGGGACCTTCCCGAGGCGACCCACTTCGTCGCGGGGCTCGGGACCGGGGGGACGCTGATGGGCGTGGGCCGCCGTCTGAAGGAGCACGACCCGAGCGTGCAGGTGATCGCGGCCGAGCCGGAGCTGGGGGACTCGGTCTACGGCCTGCGGTCGCTCGAGGAGGGCTTCGTCCCACCGATCCTCGAAGAGTCGCTGCTCGACGGGAAGCACCTGGTGGCTGCCGGCGACGCCCTCCGAGCGACCCGGATGCTCGCGGAGCAGGAGGGGATCTTCGCCGGGATCTCCTCGGGCGCCGTACTCCACGTCGCCCGGAAGGTTGGGGAACGGGTCTCGGAAGGCGATATCGTATGCGTCCTGCCCGACGGCGGATGGAAGTACCTGTCGACTGGCGCCTGGACCGGCGACGCGTCGGAGGCGGAGAAGCGGGTGGAGGAGACGGTCTGGTGGTAGGCGACGCGCGAGCGATCGGGATGTTCGATTCGGGTGTGGGCGGGCTGACCGTGGCTCGCTCGGTGCTCGATCTCCTCCCGCGAGAGCCGCTCGTCTACTACGGCGACACGGCCCGCGCGCCCTACGGCCCCCGTCCTCTGGACGAGATCCGGGCCTTCTCGCGCGAGATCGCTGCGTACCTGGTCCATCGGGACGTGAAGATGCTCGTGGTGGCGTGCAACTCGGTCGAGGTCGCCGCCATCGAGGACGTGACCGCCGAGGCCGGTGTCCCGGTGGTGGGGGTGATCGACCCGGGCGTGCGCGCCGCGGCCAGGGTCACCCGGAGCGGGCGGATCGGCGTGATCGGCACCGAGGCCACGATCGTCAGCGGGGCCTACCACCGGGCGGCCGACCATCACGGGATCGACGCGGAGCTCGTGGCCCGGGCCTGCCCGTCGTTCGTCCCCTTCGTGGAGGGGGGCGACACGACGAGCGGAGCTCTCCGGGAGGCGGCGCGGGGTTACCTCGAACCGGTCCGGGATGCAGGCGTCGACACGCTCATCCTCGGCTGCACCCATTACCCCCTGCTCGCCGGGATGATCCGGATGGTGATGGGCCCGGACGTCGTGCTGATCTCGTCCGCCGAGGAGACCGCGCGCGACGTCTACGCCGTGCTGGTCCGCGACGACCTCCTGCGGGAGGAACAGGGCCTCCCGCGGCACGAGTTCCTCTGCTCCGGGGATCCCGATCGCTTCCGCGAGCTGGGGAGGGTCTTCCTGGGACCCGAGATGGACGACGTCGCGCTGGCCAGCGTCCAGAGAGAGCCCCTCGGCTGATGGAGCTCACCGTCCTCGGCTCCGACGGGACCTGGCCTCGCGCGGACGGGGCCGCGAGCGGCTACATCGTGAGCCACGACGGGTTCGTGGTCTGGCAGGACATGGGCACGGGGACGATGGCGCACCTCCAGCGGCACCTGGGACTGCTCGACGTCGACGCGGTGATCGTCTCGCACGTCCACGCCGACCATTTCGTGGACCTCTTCCCGTACTTCTACGCGCGACGCTACGGGGCCGCGACCCCGGCCCCTTCGATCCCGCTCGTCGTGCCCACCGGGACAGAGGAGCGGATCCGATGCATGCTGTCCCAGGCCGGGTGGGAGGAATTCCCCGACTCCTTCCAGCTCCACGAGATCGAGCCTGGAGCGGGCCTCGAGCTCGGGCCGTTCAGGGTGAGCACGGCCCGCATGGCCCATCCGGTGCCCACGCTGGGGGTTCGCTACGAGGCCGACGGGGTGGCGTTGGCGTATTCCGCCGATACCGGGCCTACCGACGAGCTCGTGGATCTGGCGAGGGGGGTGGATCTGCTGGTCGCCGAGGCCACCTGGCTGGAGGACGGGAAGGACTACCCGCCCGATCTCCACATGACCGCGAAGGAGGCCGGCGAGCAGGCGGCGAAGGCCGACGCCGGCCGGCTGATGCTGGCGCACATCCAGCCCATCTTCGACCCCGACCACTCCCGCGAGAAGGCCTCCGAGGCGTTCGAGGGCGCGGTGGACGTGGCGCGCCCGGACGTCCGCTGGGAGGCCGGCGCGTGAGCAGACCCGACGGCCGCGGGCCGCGGGAGCTCCGCCCCATCCGCTGCGAGACCGGGTATCTGGCGTTCGCCGAGGGATCCGTCCTCCTGGAGATGGGGGGAACCCGAGTCCTGTGCGCGGCCACGTGGGAGCCGCGGGTGCCGCGCTGGCTCGACGGGACCGGGAAGGGATGGGTGACGGCCGAGTACTCGATGCTGCCGCGCTCGACCAAGGAGCGGACCCCTCGGGAGGTGAACCGGGGGCGCCCCTCGGGGAGGACCCAGGAGATCCAGCGGCTGATCGGGCGGAGTCTGCGGGCCGTGACCGACCTAGAGCGGCTGGGGGAGGGCTCGATCACGGTGGACTGCGACGTGCTGCAGGCCGACGCGGGGACCCGGACGGCCTCGATCACCGGTGGGTACGTCGCCCTGGCTCTGGCTCTCCGGAGCCTCGAGGAGCAGGGGCTGGCTCGCTCGGGCGTCCTCACCGACTCGGTGGCCGCCGTGAGCACGGGGATCGTCGGGGGGGTGCCGCTCCTCGATCTCTGCTACGACGAGGACGCCGAGGCCGAGGTGGACTTCAACGTGGTGATGACGGGCTCGGGGAAGCTGGTCGAGGTGCAGGGGACCGCGGAGGGCGATCCCTTCTCGCGCGACCAGCTCGAGGAGATGCTCACGCTGGCCGAGGAGGGCATCGCCCGGCTCACGGAGGTCCAGCGGGAGGCGCTCGGGTCGTGAGCCGGGCGATGCCCGACCGGCTCGTAATCGCATCCCGCAACCCGGGCAAGATCCGCGAGATCCAGGCGATCGCGAGCGATTGGCCGGTCGAGTGGGTGACGGATGCCGACTGGCCGGAGGTCGACGAGACCGGCCGCACGTACCTCCAGAACGCGAAGCGGAAGGCCCACGAGGTCGCCGAGGCCACGGGGCTCCCCGCGCTCGCCGACGATTCCGGGATCGAGGTGGACGCGCTCGGCGGTGCGCCCGGGCCCCGCTCCGCCCGCTTCGCCGGCGAGGGCGCGGACGACGCGCGCAACCTCCGAGAGCTGCTGCGCGCCGTCGCGGGCGTACCGGGGCCCGGGCGCACCGCCCGCTACCGCGCCGTGGCCGTCATCGCCTGGCCCGACGGCGGGGAGGTCTGGGCCGAGGGCGACTGCGAGGGCCTGCTCCGCGACGAGCCCTCCGGCTCCGGAGGGTTCGGCTACGACCCGATCTTCGAGCCCGCGGGCTGGGACCGGACGATGGCCGAGCTCTCGCCCGAGGAGAAGGACCGCATCAGCCACCGGGGGAGGGCCCTCCGGGCGCTGCGGCAAGCGCTGCGATGAGGGGCTTGCGTTTCGTATCGACAAGCGTTATTAGTTTTAGGGATCGTGGGACGGCCGGCCCGGCCGGCCATTTGACCGGAAGGAGGAGCGCCATGTGCCTCACCTGCGGATGCGGTGAGCCGAACGCCGACCACGGCGACGGCCGCCACATCACCCTGAACGACCTGCAGGCGGCCGCCGAGGCCGCGGAGATCTCGGCCGACGAGGCCGCGTCCAACCTGCAGGAGACCTACAAGAACGCCTAGACTCGGCCTGGTCGGAGGCCCCGGCCGCCGGCCGGGGCCTCCGGAGGGAGGAGGACCGATGGCGCTGATCCAGATGCGGGCTCCCGAGGGGCGCCCCTGGAAGCTGAAGGAGTGGGTGCAGGGCAAGCCGCTGGGCGTGCCCACGCACTCGATGGTGGTGCACTTCCCCGTCGCCTTCTACCTAGGCGTGATCGTCTTCGACGTGATGAGCCGCATCACCCCGAACGAGGGGCTGGTGCTGGCCTCGACCTACATGCTGCTCTTGGGGCTCCTCGGCACCCTGGTCGCGGCCCCCCTGGGCCTCATCGACTGGCTGGGCATGGTGAAGGGGTCGTCCAAGCGGCGGCTGGCCACGCGCCACATGGTGTTCCAGCTTCTGGCTGCGGCGTTCTTCATCGTCGCGTTCGTCCTGCGGTGGCCCGACCGGACCGCCTCGCAGGCCGAGATCTCGTGGATCGTGATCGAGGCCGTGGGTTACCTCGTCCTGATCGTGGGTCAGCACCTGGGCGGCACGCTCGTGTACCAGAAGGCCATGCGGGTGAGCACTGGGGGCCCCGACCGGGAGTGAGACCTCCGGCCTCGGCCGGCGCTAGGATTGGCCCAGAGGCGCATGGCGAGGCAGGATCTCCATCCCGGCGACGTCGACGACCTCCGCCTCTACCTCGAGGCGGCGGCCCGCGAGCCGCTCCTCACGAAGGAGGAGGAGGTTGAGCTCGCCATGTCCCTGGAGCACGGCAAGGAGGCGGAGGAGCGCCTCGCCTCCGGCCGGATCCGCTCCGAGAAGACGAAGGCGACGCTCGCCGCGGACATCAAGGAGGCCGAGCGGTCGAGGAAGCGGTTCATCCTGGCCAACCTGCGCCTCGTGGTCTCGATCGCCAAGAAGTACCAGGGCCAGGGGCTCCCCCTGCTGGACCTGATCCAGGACGGGAACATCGGCCTGATGCGCGCGATCGAGCTCTTCGACTGGCGGCGAGGTTTCAAGTTCTCCACCTACGCGACCTGGTGGATCCGGCAGGCGATCACGCGGGCCATCGCCGACCGCGGGCGCCAGATCAGGATCCCCGTCCACGTCCACGAGCGGATCCGCAAGATCCGGAAGACCCGTGAGCGGCTGATGCAGCAGACGGGGAGGGACCCCACGCCCGACGAGCTGTCACGGGCCGCCGGCGTCCCGGTCGAGATGCTGGAGGAGCTGGAGGCGGCGGTGCGGAAGGAGCCCCGGTCGCTGCAGGAGCCGGTGGGGGAGGACGCCGAGCTGGGCGATCTCGTGGCCCAGGTCGAGCTGGAGAGCCCCCTCGACGCCGTGGAGGACACGCTGCTCCGCGAGGAGATCACGCAGGCCGTGGGGACCACCCTCGAGCCGATGGAGCAGGAGGTCGTCTCCCTCCGCTACGGCCTGGGGAACGGTCGGGCCATGAGCCTTCGAGAGGTCGCCGAGCTGGTGGGGGTCTCGGCCGAGACGGTGCGCAAGGTCGAGCGGCAGGCGCTGGGGAAGCTCCGCGCCTCCGACCTCCTCGAAGAGATCTGGTAGGCCGTGCCGGTCGTCGTGGTCGGCGCCTCGAGCTCGGTGGGCCGCGCCCTCGTGCCGCTGCTCGTGGAGCGGACCCCCGAGGTCCGGGCGATCGTCCGCAGCCCGACCCAGGCCGAGGGCCTCCGGGCCCTGGGGGCGAAGGTCGCGGTGGCCCGAGCTCCGGACGCCGACGCGCTGGAGATGCTCTTCCACGACGCCCACACGGTGTGCCACCTGGCCGGGGGGATCCGGATGCGGAGCGCCCAGGCGTACCAGGAGGCCAACCTCGAGACCGTGCGGCGCACGGTCGAGGGCGCCCGCCGGGCGGGGGCCGAGCGGATCCTCCTGCTGTCGACCTCGGGGGCGGATCCCGAGGATCCCAACGCGTACCTGCGGTCGAAGGGGAGGGCGGAGGCGCTCGTGCGCAAGTCAGACCTGGAGCACGCGATCGTGCGGGCCACCCGGCTCGTGGCGCCCGCAAGCCCCTGGTTCCGCGACGTGGCCGCACTGGCCGCGCGGAGACCGGCCGCGGTGGTCGGGGACGGCTCGGTCTCGCTGGCGCCGGTGGCGTCGGCCGACGTGGCCGCGATCCTGGCGGCCGCCGACGACCGGGCGGGGTCGATCTCGACGACCCTCGGGGTCGAGGGGCCCGATGTCGTCACGGCGGACGAGCTCGTCCGGATCGTGGCCGGGAGGAGGAGGCGGCCGCGGCACCTAGCGCCGGGGGCGCGCGCGTCCCGCGCCCTCGGAGGGCCGGTCGCTCCGGACTATCTGGACCTGCTGGCGCTGGACGCGCGCGCCGACGCCCCCGACGCCGCGGCGGAGTTCGACGTCCTGCTCACACCGCTCCGCGAGGCGATAGGATGGGCCGTCCGCGGATGACGCGCCGCCTCGGCAGGCGGTCGGGGGGAGCGTGAGCCGTGCCGATAACACTCGGGGTGGGCTCAGGGAGGCGTTCCGCGTGAGCAAGCGATCACTCCGGCTCGAGGAGGGTGTCGCCCTCGCTCTCCGGGCCGTCCGACAGCCGCGGACCGGCGCGGCCGCCGTGCTGT